>USKV01000325.1 GCA_900555355.1 uncultured Collinsella sp. | reverse complement strand
CGCACGAGCCGGTGATTCTCGACGTCGACGCCTACCGTCCGCTGCCGGAGAGCCGGCCCAAGCGCATGTACTCGGAGCCGGACACCTACAGGCCGGACGCGGACAACGAGTCAAAGCTGGTCATGGACGCGCTCAACGGGCTCGTCTGGGCCGACGACGCGCAGGTGGTCGACCTGCATGTGGTGAAGCACCCCAGGGTGCGCGGGCAGGCCGAGCGCATGGACATATCGATAGCGCCCGGGTGGTCCGGGCGCAAAGACGAAACGGAGGAAATGTAATGAAGCGAAAGGCATTCAAGGAACTCATGAGGCAGGCCGTGGGCAACGTCCTCATCAACACGGAGCTCAACGCCGAGGCGCTCAAGGAGAAGGTCGACCCCGCGGTGCTCCGCGGCGTCGCCTACGGCATGGCGGTCGCGCCCGTACTGATGGACGAGGAGCCCATCGAGTTCGACCGCGACTTCCTGGCAGTCATCATCGCGTACGGCAAGAAGTGCGAGGACATCTACGCCGAGAACGGCGCCGTCGCCACGATCTCCAAGCTCTACGGATGCGAGGTGAGCATCGATGAGTAACGAGATCATCGAGTTCAAGGACGATGCGGGCATGCCCGTCAAGTTCACCTCGCAGGACATCCGCGAGCGCCTGTGCCCCAACGCCACCGACAGCGAGCTGGCGCTGTGCGTGGAGCTTTGCAACCGCCAGCATCTCAACCCGTTCACCAAGGAGGTGTACCTGGTCAAGTATGGCAGCGCCCCGGCGAGCATCATCACTTCCTACCAGGTGTTCAACCGCCGCGCGAGCAGACAGCCCAACTACGGCGGCATCGAGAGCGGCGTCGTGGTGCTCCGCGACGGCGAGGTCGTCAAGAAGAAGGGCTCCGCCGTCTACAAGATGATCGGGGAGCAGCTCATCGGCGGCTGGGCAGAGGTCGCGTTCACTGACGGCAAGAAGCCCGCATACGTCGAGCTGGCGCTAACCGACTACAGCACCGGCAAGAGCAACTGGGCGAAGATGCCGGGCGTCATGATCGAGAAGTGCGCCAAGGCCGGCGCGTGGCGCCTGGCCTACCCCGACGAGTTCGGCGGGATGTACACGGGCGAGGAGATGGACCAGAAGGTCGCGCAGAACATGCGCGCCGGCACTCAGGCTGTCGAGGCCGAGAGCGTCGAGCCCGTGGCCGACCTGCAGCCCGTGCGCGACCTGTTCAAGCCGTTCATGGCGGCGACTGGGCTCGACAGCGCCGGGGCCATGGCCGCCATCTGCGCCGCCGTGGGCTGCTCGTCGGGCAACATGCACGACATGACGCTCATGCAGGCGCACCGCGCGGCCTCTTGGATGGAGGAGGAGATCGCGGCCCGCAAGGCGCAGCCCGAGCCCGCCGAGTACGCGACCGCCGAGTACGCGACCGACGACGACCTGCTGGGAGGCTTCTAATGGCAGACGATGTTTTGGCGGTCGAGGCCGTGCCGCTCGAGGAGGACTTCGACACGCTGGTGTCGTCGCTCGCCATCGACGACACGCTCGAGGACAAGCTGGCGAAGCTCAAGAAGAACGTGGACGAGAAGCTGGCGGACTACATGGACGTCAAGCACATCGAGAAGGACGAGGACTTCAAGGCGGCGAAGAAGTACCGCACGGCGGTCAACGCCGTGAAGGAGCCCATTGAGGAGCAGCGCAAGGCCGCAAAGAAGAAGTACAGCGACCTGCTAAAGACGTTCGACAAGACCATCGGCGAGATCACGGCGCCCATCGACAGGCTCTCCGATGCGTACAAGGCTGAAATCGACCGATACGACGGCGAGTGCAGGGCCCGCCGACTCACCGCGCTCAAGGGCCACTACTACGACCTCGCGGGCTAGATGGGGCCGCTGGTGCCATACGAGCGCATCGCCGACGACAAGTTGCTCAACGCGAGTTTTGGCGAGGTCAAGGCCAAGAACATCATCGAGCGCCGCGTGGGCGAGCTGCTGCATCAGTTCAAGTTCGTCAACGGCCTCGACTACG
>USKV01000324.1 GCA_900555355.1 uncultured Collinsella sp. | reverse complement strand
GAGCTTTCCGGCGGTCAACAACAGCGTGTGAGTATCGCCCGCGCCTTGGCGCTCGATCCGGAGATCTTGTTCTTTGACGAGCCGACCTCGGCGCTCGATCCCGAGCTAACGGCCGAGGTGCTGCGTGTCATTAAAGACCTTGCCGCGCAGAATATGACGATGGTGATCGTGACCCACGCGATGCAGTTTGCGCGCGATGTTGCCGACCGCGTGGTCTTTATGGACGGCGGTCGCATTGTCGAGGAGGGGCCTGCCGAGCAGGTTATCGACCATCCGCGCGAGCAGCGCACGCGTGAGTTTTTGAGCCGTATCGAGGGATAGACTCAGGTATTTACTCAACTATTAATTGAGGCAATTGAGGCGAAGCCGCCACAGGTCTTACGGTCTGTGGCGGCTTTTTGTTTACATCGACGGGGTTCAATAATTGCCTCACAAGCTTGTCTCTTCCTCTCGCCGCCTGTATTCATACGTGTGCCGAAAGGTGTGCATGGACGGTCGCCCGTGAGGGTAGGGTGGTGGCATAGGACATTTGGAGGGTGAGTCGGCTCGGCTGCCGACCATGCTGCTCCCGGGATGGCACCGACCGCGAACTCTCCCCGTTGGCGTCGCGCATTGCGCGCGGCCCTGCAAGGAGGTCATCATGGGTGCTCCCAAGACCGGTAACGTAAGGAACGTGGTGCTCGTAGGCCAAGGCGGGGTGGGCAAGACTTCACTCGCCGAAGCCATGCTCCACCTTTCCGGCAAGACCGCCCGCCTGGGCGGCCACGACGGCACCAAGCCCACGCTCGACTATGACCCCGAAGAGGTCAAGCGTGCATTTTCCATCTCGACGACCATTGCGCCGATCGACTGGAAGGGCGCGCGCATCAATGTGCTCGATGCCCCGTGCTACCCCGATTTTATCGGCGACGCCTTTGCCGCGATGAGCGTCTGCGAGACGGCTCTGTTTGTGGTCGACGCCGAGGCCGGCCCGCAGCCTACGACGGTTAAGCTCTGGTATGCCGCCGAGGACCTGCGCTTGGCGCGTGCGGTGTTCGTAAACCGCCTGTCGCGTCCCGAGGCCAGCTTTGCGACCACGATGGACCTGCTGCAGGAGCGCTTTGGCACGCGTCTGGGCGCCGTGACCCTCCCCTGGGGCGAGGGCGAGGACTTTAACGGCATCATCGACCTGGTGCGCATGAAGGCGCGCCATTGCAACGGCACCGAAGCCGTTGAGTCGGAGATTCCCGAGGAGTATCGTGCCCAGGCCGAGGAAGCCCATGACCATCTGTGCGAGCTGGTGGCCGAGGCCGACGACGAGCTGATGATGAAATACCTGGAAGGCGAGGAGACGCTGACGCAGGAGGAGCTCGAAGGCCTGCTGTCGAAAGCGATCGCCGAACGCATCTTTGTGCCGGTCTTTGCGGGCGATTGCATTAAGGAGCAGGGCGTCAACTCGCTGATGGACGACATCGCCACGTACTTCCCGGCGCCGACTGACTACGGTGAGATGCCACTCATCGACGGTGATTCGCTCAAGATTTCGAGTGACGATGACCGTCCGGTGGCGTTTGTGTTTAAGACGCTGGCCGATCCGCAGCAGGGCCGCATCAGCTTTATCAAGGTGCTGACGGGCACGCTTGAGCCGGGCCTTGAGCTGATCAACGCGCGTACCCGCAAGAGCGACCGTCTGGCCCACCTGTATGTGATGTGCGGCCGTGACATGACCGAGGTCGGTCACGCCTATGCCGGTGACATCATCGTGGCGCCCAAGCTGGCTGCCGAGACGGGTGACACACTCTCCATTACCGGTAAGGTCGAGGCGGCGGCGTTTAAGTTCCCCAACTCGCAGTACCGCATCGCCATCGAAGCCGAGAACCGCGGCGACGAAGAGAAGCTCTACACGTTTATCGAGAAGGCCTGCAAGGCAGACCCGACCATGAGCATCGACCGCGACGAGGAGACTGGCCAGACCATTATCTCGGCAGTGGGCGAGGCGCAGGTTTCGGTGCTGCTCAATCGTCTGGAGG
>USKV01000323.1 GCA_900555355.1 uncultured Collinsella sp. | reverse complement strand
GGAACGCGCTGGTGCATAAAGGAGTCTTCGGGCGCCGCGACGTAAACGTAATAGTCGCCAGTCTCCAAGCAGGAGGCGTAGAGTTTTTGGTTGTCGATGTAGACGAAGTCGCTAAAGCCATCTGCAAGCTGCTCGTCAGTCAGTCCTATTTCGGATGCTTTTTTCCCAAGAAGAAGGTCGTTGGGATGATATGCGACGGTACCGTCTTTTTTCTCGATTGCAAAGGCGAAGCCTCCGGCGCCCGCCTTGATGCCATCGAGCACCGCGTCGATTTTGGTGCTCTTGAGCATTTCTTCTAAGCGCATGGGGCGCACGGCAATCTGCACGATTCCGTCTGCAATGCCATCCTGATCGTAGAGTGCGACTCCGATGTACTGATATGTCTCGCCGGTGGTTCTGTTGATAGAGAGAGGCTGTATATATTCATCCTTGCCGCCCAAAAGCGAGCGGAACTCGTAGGAGGAGTCACCGTACTTGGTCGAAAGGCTGTAGGATCGCTGCGACGTGCTCGAGCTTGTCATATTGCCGTCGCCGTCGTAGAGATAAATTGACTCGATGTTGAGCGTGTTTGCCATGCTGTGCAGGTCGGCTCGCGTGGCGAGCTCTGGATTGTGCTCAACGATGTAGGCGATAATGTGGCAGGCAGTGGCATAGTGCTCGCTATATTGCCTCGTAAGTTCATCCTCGCGCAGCGCATTATTTTTGAGCGTTTGATCAATCTGCTCTAAGCGCTCCCGATTGACCGTCGCCTGGCTCGAAAGGGCAAAGAGCGTTTGCATATAGAAGGTTACTGCCAAAAGTAAGACGAGTCCCGCAATGGACAAGGCTGTTGCGCGCCTGCCCACGGAGGGGCTAAACCGAAGGCCGCGACCGATCTTGACGTATTCGTGATGGTCGTGGTCGTCATGTTCGTCATCCGCTAGGACAAACAGGTCATAGAGTGCCACGGCGGCGACGACTGCGATGAAGGCAAAGAGGATGACGCCCACGGTGATGTTGCGCGCGGAGGCGGTATCGCTTTCGGGGATGGCGAGAATGTAATAGGTGTCATCGACCAACTTGACGCGACAATACAGGCTTGTGTTTTTGACGGAAGTGATGAATGTCTTGCCGTCCTCAAGATTGCCCACGTCGATGCCGTTGTCGAGTGCATCGGTACCTATCATGTTCTGATCGGGATGGTAGGTGATCAGGTGTGTTTTTGCCGATACGGCGAGGACATATCCGTGACTGCCGAGCGAGATGTTCTTGAGCATGCTCTCGGCCGAGCCGGTGTCCTTGACAAGGGCGTGCAGCTCTTGGGGATTTTGCTCTACGATGACCATGGTGTCGTCATCGATTTTGGCGGCATAGTATCGCATGAGCCAGTCTTGATCGGGAAGATCGACCTCAACTGGATCGGAGGGCTTGCCGGTCTCGAAGCACTGACGTAGCTGGTTGAAGCGGGCACGGCTAAAATCGGCTTTGGTGTCAGCCGCTTTGGCGATGATGGAGCCGTCACGTCGGGTAACGAGAACGTTATCGACCTTGAGCAGGTCCTTGAACTCGGCCATTTTGGCATCGGTCGCTTCATAACCGGCATCGTTGGCCGCCATAAATGCGATGCTTGCGGCACGCGTGCGATACAGGTCATCAAATGTTTGGGTGTTGTCTTTCGTTTCCGACTGGGCCGTTTTAACGAGATCGGGGAGTTCGGCGGCAACGCGATAGAATTCTAAAGCGTATTCCTCTTGCGATAGACGCGTTTGCATCGAGGCGAGTAGGAGTCCCATCGCTAACGTGCAGACGGCTACGGCAATGGCAAGCGCCACGGACTTCTGTTTTAGTCGCTTGGACATGGGTGGACTTCCTTAGTTCCATTTCTCGATGAGCGTATCGATTGTTTTGTCTTTGAGCATTGAGCGTACTTCGGCGGCAAGTTTGGGTGAAAGCTCAGAGCCCTTCTGCGTTGCGACGGCGTAGCGCTGTGGGTTGATGCCAAAATCGGGCAGGACGGTGCGCTCGTCATCGAGATAGGTTTTGGCAATT
>USKV01000322.1 GCA_900555355.1 uncultured Collinsella sp. | reverse complement strand
TTCCAAATCGGAAAGAACGACCGTACCCAGCACGGGACCGGGGGCAGACACGTCCAGGTCCTCGCCATCATCGAGCACCGTCGTGCCGTGGTCATCGCCGCTATCGAGCACCGTGGTGCCATGGTCATCGCCATCGCCATCGTCGAGCACGGTGGTGCCGGCATCCATGAGCATCGCGCTCACGCTCACCTGCTTCAGATGGCGCGAGAAACCCAAGATGTCGAAGGGGCCGGACTTCTTAAAGAAAGAGCTCAGCGACGTCAGCGCGTTCTGGGCAATATCGTCGGCGGGCTTGACCGCGGCGGCGACCGACTCAAAGAAGACGCGGACACCATCCAGGTTGGGCTTGATGCCGGTCATGGGCAAAAACACAAAGCGGCATCCGGTGCCGGCGGCGTCCATAACCACCTCGTCGGCGGCAAAGCGCAGGTTCATAAGCGGCATCTGGCCTGCAACCAGGGCATCAAGCGCGCTGGAGATGCTATCGAGCAGCTCACAGGTCTCGGCACCGTCAAAGGGGCGCGCCAGACGCTGCTCCAAGGTCTCGCCGGCAATGCGATAGCGCATCTCGAGCACGCCATCGGGGTAGCGCATAAGCGCGCCGGGCAGCAGGTAGGGCACGACGCCGCCGGTTACAGCTTCATAGAGACGCTTGTCGAGCTGACGCTGGTCGGCGACCACGTAGCCGAGTGCCATAGAACCGTCACGCTGCTGAATAACTCGTTTTTCCATTTGGCTAACCAATCGTCAGAACATGCGCGTCGCGCGCGCAAAACCAATAGGTAATTCGGCCGGCGAGCACAATGCGGTCGCCGAACTCGAGCGGAAAGGCCCGGGGGCCCTTCTCTCCCCCGCTGTCGAAAACGCAGGAAAGGGCATCGTCCTCACCGCGCAGGACGCGCGTGCCGTGAGTGCTTCCGCCATCCTCCAAAAACCAGGTGCCGTCGAGCATGAACACGCGACAGTGCAGACGCGAGACCACCGGGTCGGCCTCGATCGCGTCGCAGCTGCTAAAGCGCCCGATCGAAAAGGGCCGGTCGGCATCCACGCACCACACGCCCGAGATACACGGTCCGTCTCCGGCCGTGGTGCGCACCAGGCAAGCGCCTTCGGGCACGCGCTCGCCGCACACCGCCGGCGAGTCATCGGACTCCGCAGGCGTACGAGAACAAAGCGTGCGGGCGAAGCGATCGTCCAGGCAGCCAAAGGCCATGGTGCGAAAGCAGGCAGCAAAGAGCTCGGCAAGCGGGGCACAACCGCAAGCGGCCTGTTGCTCGCCCCAGCGCACCACCTCGCGCGACTCGCAGGCCATGCGCAGCGGATCGACCTCGCGGCCGGCGCGACGTTCGCTTTCCAGTCCGCGCAGCAGCTCGGGCCACGAGGTGTGGAGCGCGTAGTCAAACAGCTCCGCATCGTCCAGCTTGGTCGTCTCGTGCAGCATCTCGATCAACGAAGTCGCGGCCTTGGAGAACACCGAGCTGTCGTCGGCATAGCCCTGCTGCATATCGGCTGCATAGCGGCTCGAATGCATCAGGCGGGACAGCGCCGCGGCCGTACGCTTACGAACGACCGGGTTGCTGTGGTTGATATACCTGCCACGGGTGCCCACGAGTGCGTAGATGTGCTTGTGGTTGCAGCCGCCGCACGTCAGGTTTCTGATGGTCTCGGCAAAACGGTAGAACGCACTGTCCCAGCCATGCTCGTGAACGCAATCGCAAACCTGAGAGGAGCTCGCCATAAGGCCCCCTTTCCTGACTCCCCGGCACCCCAAACTTTAGGGGTCACCGCATTCCCGCGCTGTTGCGCAACACCTCGGGAACAGTCCAGTAACTCGACATCGCCGCCGGTGCGGGCGGCATTACAGCAACGTGACGGGCGTCACCACATCCATCACGTGCCGATCGCCAATAAAGTCGCCCTTAAGCTGCACGTGGCGGCGAGCCAGGTCGTCAAACACGCGGGCCATCTGAGCCGCCTTTGGACGAGCATCGGGGTCGCCGGCCAGGCACGCCGCGATGGCAGCGCGCACGTCCGCCGGCAGGC
>USKV01000321.1 GCA_900555355.1 uncultured Collinsella sp. | reverse complement strand
GTCGAGCACGCCCGCCGTATACATACCGCGGTAGCCGCCTCCCTCGAGTGCCAGCCCCACCGTGCGCGTCGTATCCGGCTGTGCCATGCGACCATCTCCGTTCCTGCGTTTTAAACCGGGACAAGTATACCCGTCAACATATATCGTCTCAGTCGCATTTTCATCGAACATCGCATCGTCGCGCTACCGCCTGTCGAATAATAGCCGTCCACAGCATGTGCACCCATATCCCCGCACTCGAGGAAAGCGGCTTTATGGTGACGCTCGACAAGCACATTTGGCAGATTGCGCCCGTCGACGGCGATCATGGCCGCAGCACGCAAATCATTTCATCGATGCTCGAGATGGCGCATTCGCTCCATCTGCCCGTCGTGGTTGAAGGCGTCGAGACAAATGAGCAGGCAAACATGCTACGACAAATGGGCGCCCGCTACGCTCAGGGCTTCCTCTACTACCGTCCCATGCCGGCGAAGGATTTTGAGGCATTGCTCGATGGTGGCAATAACAACTGACACGCTCGCGCGCAAAACGCCACCGCCGAAGGGGGAATTTGCCTCCATTAGCTAACTTATATCCCCAATTCAAACCGAATTGGGGATATGATACAAACCGCTGTTCCGCCCAAGGAGGTTATCCATCATGAACGAATCATATCGCCTGGGCGAGCAATCGATTATTGCCTATCTTCAGCGACTTGCGAATGGCATCTCGACCGCCGAACTCGATGTTGCCGCGCTGCCTGCTGAGCTACGCGCCGTTGGCGAGCAACTGCAAAAGACGCATGCCATCCTGCAACAAGAGCGCCAGCTGCTTGAGCGCAACGCCTATATCGATCCGCTCACCAACTTGGGCAACCGCAACGGATTCGACCGTCACGTCGAGCAACTCTGGCACAAAGGCGACCCCTTCACCTGCGCCTATATTGACATCGACCATCTCAAACATTGCAATGATAGGTTTGGCCACGCCGAAGGCAATCGCTATATTCTGGGCATCTGCCGCACGCTCTCCGAAACCATGGAGCACGATGAGATGCTGTTCCGTATCGGTGGAGACGAGTTTGTGCTTATCTCGCCCTCCGCAAACGAGACTGAACTCGAGCAGCGCTTGGAGCAGGTACGCGCCGGGCTGGTCGAGGCGAGCTCAGGCGGCAAGGCGCCCATGATCGGCAGCTTTAGCTTTGGCTGCTCGCGCGTCGATCCACTTGCTGGCGACACGCGTCGCCAGATGACGATGGATGCCGATCGCAAGATGTATCGCTATAAGCTTATGCATCGTGTGCAGCAACCGAAAGACGATGACGCGCCGCAACGCCCAATCGTCGATCAGCTTCCCTGCAACGACCGGGTGTTCCAAGCGATCTCCATGAGCTCCGAGACGCGCTATCCGTTTATCCTCAATCTCGATACGGGAGAATCGCAATGGTCGGTTAACGCCGTGCGCGATTTTGACCTGCCCTCCCAGCACCCTTTTAACTCACTCGACATGTGGCTCGCCCGCGTTCATCCCGAGGACCGCGACAACGTACGTGTCGAGCTCGACATGGTGATAAACGGCACGTGGCACTTCCACTACATGCAGTACCGCGTGATGGATGCCACCGGAGCGTACGCGCTTTGCGACTGCACGGGCTACCGCTTGGACGGCACCGATACCGAACCTAACATGTGCGTGGGCATTATCATCAACCGAAGCCTAGCAGATACGACCGACTCGGTAACGGGCCTGGGCGATGTTCACGCGCTGGTCAACGCTATTGGAGAGATGCGCCGTGTGCCGCACGAGGCAGGCTTTATTGCCATTAAGGTCGACGATATCGCCGAGGTCAATGCCCGCTTTGGATTCGATGCAGGCGACCGCGTGCTCGCCGAAAGCGCCGCCTGCCTCATGGATTGTTCGCGCGGCAAGGGTCGCCTGTTTCGCTCGACCGGACCCATGTTCGTGGCGCTTTTCGATGAGCTCGACCCCGAGGCAATCGACGAGCTCGCAGACGAAATCGAGCGGTTCCTGGGTTCCCCCGTGCTCATCGGCTCGCTTGAATATCAGCCACCCATTCGTG
>USKV01000320.1 GCA_900555355.1 uncultured Collinsella sp. | reverse complement strand
GAGGGTCTGACTACGAATCAGAACGTCATAGGTTCGAATCCTATACGCCGCACCATTTGAGATTAAAGCTCCCGGCAACGGGGGCTTTTCTTTTACGTAAACACCGCATGGATTCGAACCTCGGTCAAAGGGGACTATTTCTCATCGACTCGTGTAAGATTTCGAGTATGCGCCTCGGTGAGTCCGTGGCGCGCTCTTTCTTTAGACGACCGATCAGGGTGATATTTCGTGGCAGAGCGTCCGACATACAAGCTCAGGTTTCTCGATCCCAAAAAGCGCTTTCCGGCCATGTCCGAGCAGCCTGCGGGACGCTCGTATGGCGTGGTTTGGAAGCTCTTTGGCGAGGACCCGCATGAATCATGCTATGTCGTCGAATTCGTCGGCAAAAGCCATGTGTCGCTTTTGGGCTACGTGAGCGTTTCGGGTGAGGTCTATAAGGTGGACCGTCCCGTTAACGAGGTATTGCTGCCCGACGATCCCGACATGCAACTGATTCTCGACGAGTCCGATTCCAACATCGGTGAGATTGCGGTCAGGGGTACCGATGGGACGATGCGCTCCCGGGCGCGAGTCATCGGCTCTCCCGAAGGCACCATGCGCGAACAATCCGATCGCGAGACGTGGAATTCGACGCGCAGCCTTCGCTACGGCGAGTTCATGGCCTCGATGTTCTTGCGTTACGTGATATTCGCCGATTCTGAAAACTCCGTCTCAAGCACGGCAGAAGGTGACGGACTCGATGAAGGCATGAAAAATGCCGTCGACAAGATCAAACTTGTAAAACTCCCCGAGCCGGTTGAGGTACTGCTGGGTTTTGATTCCACGCCGCTGCCCGATGCAATCGAAACGTTGCTCTACCGCATTGACCATACAGATAATCCAAGTGGCATTGAGCGCTATGCCGCCGCGTTGATGGGCGAAGTTAATCTGTCTCGCCTGCGCACCATCGCGGCCAAAACCGAAATGAGCCTGGCGCGCATCGATCGCTCGAGGCTCTTTTATCTCAATTTTGACCGTAGCCTGCTGGACCAGGACGAGATTGATGCCCTGCTTGCCGTCGAGTGCCGCCTGAACCGCCTATCGGGCATCCTTGAGCGTATTGGGGCAGGGTTGGGCCCCGTTGCCTCGTCGCCAAGCTTTGAGGGCTGCTCGCTCTTTGACCTATGGCATATCAGCAAGACGACAAACGACGTTCCTCGCTTGCTCGAAACGCTGTCGAATGACAACCCGTGGGCCAAGCCGGGGACGGTTGCGTGCCAGCCGGGTGGCGAGTGGGACGTTCGCACCCGCTTTGCACGTATCGTAGAAGCGCTCAACGTGGTCACGCGTCTCGACTACACCTATCGAGCGAACGTCGCCGAAGGCATCATGCTGGTGCGATTTGGCCGCACGGTTGTCGATGCTATGCCGCAGCGCGAATACGATGCTCAAGATGACGCCTGGCGCGAGGTGGATGAGCCTAAGCGCGCGGCATGGGCCACTGAGCACGATGCGCGTATTGTGCTTACACTCGCGGCGGCTTGCTTTGCTTCGGGCACTCGCATCACGCGCTGCTACGTGCAGATTGCGGTTCCCGACGGCGAGCAGGGCGAGCGCGTTGTCGAAACGTATTCCTTTGGCCGTGCGGCCTATCTGGCTGATTGCGTTTCTGTCGCCAAGGATCTTGAGAGCATGGATATGGACGGCATGCCCTGTAAGCATTTGCTCGAGGCATATGAGGCGGATGCGCCGGACATGATTGAGCCTGCAGAGGTTCACGCCCGACCACGCGATGACCATCGTCCATTGCCGCCTGCGCTTCGCGATTTACTGCTCGCTGATACGGCTGACGAGCTTGAGGTCATGGAGGAGGACAACGATCCGTATGTCGCCCGTGTCGTCGAGCTGCGCGAGCAATCCAAAGTTGACCGAGCCGGTGCTTTCGAGGGCTTTTCTCGTCTTGTCGAGGAGTTGGAAGCCAAGTGTACTGTTGCTGAGCTTTTGGCGACGGGCCCGGTGCAGACCCAGTTCTGCGACAACCAGCTGGTGCGCATGGTGCTACCGGTGTTGGAAGAAGACCGCTCTGTGCGAA
>USKV01000319.1 GCA_900555355.1 uncultured Collinsella sp. | reverse complement strand
AGCGTTCTTGACCGTCGCGATGGCGGCGAGCGCCCGATCGGCATCATGAATACGGCCGATGGCGGTAAGTTCGGTGTTATCGAGCGTTTGCACGCCCAGAGAGACGCGTGTGACACCAACCTTGGCAAGCGCAGTGGCAAGCTCGGCGGTCAGCGACTCGGGATTGGCCTCGCAGGTAAACTCAACGGGGGCGCACCACGCACGAATACGCCGCGCCAGCTCCACCAGGCGCTCCCCTGCCAGCGACGGCGTGCCGCCACCAACATAGACGGTGCTGATCTGGTCAAGGGCCCCGGCCCTGCCAAAAGCATCGAGGCGCGCGAACAACTGCTCAAAATAGGCATCGAGCGCAACGCTCAGGTCGTACGGAGCAAAACTGCGCGAGTCAAAGTCGCAGTACCGGCACTTTTGGGCGCAAAACGGCACATGCACGTACAGCGCGGTAACGGCCACCCTTAAGCCTCCAGCGGATGAGCGGGCACCGACTCACCGGCGGCAAGCGCGGCCTCGCAGGCCACCACGTCGCGCTCGATATCATCGACCAGCGCCATAAACTCCTCATACGTGGAGCAGCGCACCACATGGGCACGCCAAGCGGCGGCATGGGGCATGCCTTTTAAGTACCAGCTTGCGTACGTACGGGCACGCGACATGAGCGGCAGGAGCTCATGCGTCAGCGTTAGGTGCTCACGCAGGGCGTCTAGGCGCTCGACGGAGCTGCGCGCCGGCACCGGCATGCCATCGAGCGCAAGGGCGCGAGCATCACCGAACACCCAGGGGTTGCCATAGATACCGCGCGCGATAAACACCGCGCTGGCACTCGAGCCTTGCAGATGCTCAGCAGCGTCCTCGGCCGAGAACACATCGCCCGAACCGATAACGGGAATCTCGACGGCGTCGGCCACCTCATCGACGACCGACCAATCGGCCTGGCCCGTGTAGAGCTGCGTGGCGCAACGACCATGCACGGCGACTGCGGCGGCACCGGCGCCTTCGAGCATCTGGGCAAACGTTGCGGCGTTGCGGTCCTCGGCATAAAAACCCTTGCGGATCTTAACGGTCACGGGAACATGTGCCGCGCCCACCGCTGCCTCGACAATCTTCTCGGCCAGGTCGGGCGTGCGCATGAGCGCCGAGCCCTCGCCCTTGGTAACGACCTTGCGAGCCGGACAGGCCATGTTGATATCAATCAATGACAGGCGATCGCCCACGCGTTCCTCGACGGCAGCGACGGCACTCGCAAACTGATCGGGCTTGGAACCAAAGAGCTGCACGCAGATCTGCTGCTCCTCGTCGGCCGGCAACACCAGGCGCCACGTCTTGTTGCTGGCATAGGCAAGGCCCGCCACGCTCACCATCTCGCTATAGGCAAGATGGGCACCGCGACGGCGGCACATGATGCGATAGGCGGGGTCGGTTACGCCCGCCATGGGAGCCATAAGGAACGGCTGCTCGGCATAGGCGCCCAGCAGCCGCTTGCTGTATTCAGAAAGCGCCATGGGCCTACTCGTCCACCTTGAGAATCGCCATAAAGGCCTCCTGCGGAACCTCGACCGAGCCGATGGCCTTCATGCGCTTCTTGCCCTCTTTCTGCTTCTCGAGCAGCTTGCGCTTTCGCGAGATATCGCCGCCGTAACACTTAGCCAGCACGTCCTTGCGGCGCGCCTTAACGGTGGAGCGGGCGATGATCTTGTTGCCGATGGCGCCCTGGATAGGCACCTCGAACAGCTAACGCGGGATGATTTCCTTGAGCTTGTCGCACAGGCCGCGGGCCAGGCCATAAGCCTTATCCTTGTGCACGATAAACGACAGCGCGTCCACCTCGTCGCCCGAAAGCAAGATATCGAGCTTAACGAGCTCGGAGGGACGGTACTCGTTGAACTCGTAGTCGAGCGAGGCATACCCCTTGGTGCGACTCTTGAGCTGATCAAAGAAGTCCAAAATGAGCTCGGCAAGCGGCATATCGAAGCGCATCTCAACCGACTTGCTCGTGAGATGGATCATGTCGGTAGTAATGCCGCGGTGCTCGATGGCGAGCTGCATGACGGCACCCGTGTACTCAGGCGGGCAGATGATCTTTGCCTTGAG
>USKV01000318.1 GCA_900555355.1 uncultured Collinsella sp. | reverse complement strand
AACCCGATGCTCGCGACCAACGACGACGCGCTGCCCAGGCACGGCCTCTACAGGTGGCACCTTCCCGACCCGATCTCGTTCAAGGAGGACCTGCGCGTGACGTTCCAGGACCTCGGCAACGACGACATCAAGCTCTACGAGCGCGAGGACGACATCTCCACCGTCGCCTACTGGTACCAAAGCGAGCCGCACGCCGTGCTCGCCCCGTTTGCCGCAAGGCAGGACCGCGTGCCCAGGTAGGGTCGCCTCGAAACAAGCCAACGTTATGGGCGCCCGCGGTTGACCATGACTGCGGGCGTCCCTTTGTAAGGAGGATCACATGAGCGAAAAGCAAATGAGGCTCGGTGCCCTCGAGGCCGGCGGGACCAAGATGGTCTGTGCCGTGGTGTCCGGCGACGGCGAGGTCCTCGACCGTATGGAGACCCCGACGCTTACGCCCGCCGAGACCGTCCCGCAGATGATCGAGTGGTTCACCGCCCGCGATGTGGACGCGTTGGGCATCGGCGCCTTCGGCCCGACCTGCGTCGACCCCAACGACGAGCGCTACGGCTCCATCCTCCAGACGCCCAAGCTCGCGTGGCGAGGCCATGGTCTTCGCGCCGCGTTCGCCGACGCCCTCGGGATTCCGGTGGCCTACGACACGGACGTGAACGTTGCCTGCCTCGGCGAAGTGGTCTTCGGCTGCTGCAAGGGGCTCGAGGACGCCGTCTACGTGACCATCGGCACCGGCGTGGGCGCAGGCGTCATGTGCGCGGGCAGGCTCCTTCACGGCATGCTGCACCCCGAGGCCGGCCACATGCTGGTAAGGACCCGTCCCACCGAGGAGGGACGCTGCGTCTGCCCGAGCCACGCGAGCTGTCTCGAGGGCCTCGCCTCCGGCCCCGCCCTTGCCGCGCGCTGGGGAAAGCCCGCGGCCGAGCTCGCGGACAACGATGAGGCGTGGGCGCTCGAGGGGGATTATCTGGGGCAGATGTGCGCGAACCTCGTGCTCATGTACTCGCCTCGCCGCATCGTCCTCGGCGGCGGCGTGATGCACCAGGAGCAGCTCTACGGCATCGTCCGCAAGAAGACCCTCGAATATCTGGGTGGCTACATCCAGACCGCCGAGCTTAAGGACATGGAGAGCTACATCTGCGCCCCGGGCTGCGGCGGCGACCAAGGAATCCTCGGCGCGGCCGAGCTGGCAAGAAGGGCGCTCGCGTAACTTGCGCTCTCTCCGCCATACAACGCGTTAAGAAAAGACGAGCGCTTCTTGCCAATTGGGCGGCAAGAAGCGCTCGTCTTTTGCATTTGTTTTTGGGCAGAACGCCCCGCCTCCGCTAGAGTCCCTGGACCGCCACACCCACGAGGTTTGGACCGGTGTGGACAAGAAGCGCGGGGCTGATGTCGGAGCGGACGATCTCCACCGCGTTGGCCACGCGCTCGCGCAGGGCCTGCTCCATGCGGTCGTAAAGGTCGGCGTAGGCCGAGGTGTAGCTCACGGCAAAGCGCACCCTGGGGTGCTTCTCGGCGATGGCGGCGACGAGCTTGACCTCGGTGCGATGCGGTACTTGCATAGCCATTTCGTGTGCGCGAGGCTGTTGGCTTTCTGGGCCACAGCAATCACATTCCCCCTAGCATGATGACCTGAACAATCCTCATGCTAGGGGGAAGGTTTTTGTCGCGTAGCGGAAATTGGCCTCCACCCGCTGAGCGGGTGGCTTTCTATGCCGCGCGTGCCGTGCGGCACGGACTAAAGTCCATGAATAAAAACGAGGGAGGCCGTTTCCGACCTCCCTCGCGTGCCCTTGCACGCCCAATATGCGCCGTAAAAGCCGTCTTCTTCAACGTCAAAGTGAATGCGCTTTATGTTTGCCTCTCAAAATCTTATTTTCACGATTTGCATTTTCATCCCGTTGTCACCGACCCTTGCGAGAAACCGGAAAAAGCCGCTGACAGAAGGGTCTTTCAAATCGTTGTAGCCCAGCATATAGCCGCGACTTGTGACCTGCAGACGGCTGTCCCACTCGCCAATCTCCTTGGGGGCATCCGAAACCGCGAAATATGCTCCCACATCCTTGATTTTTGCCGTTCTGAGCCATGTTTTGGCAATCA
>USKV01000317.1 GCA_900555355.1 uncultured Collinsella sp. | reverse complement strand
GTCGCAGAGCCTGACGCAAAGCCCGCGCTCGATTCTGCAGCCGGTCTGGATATTCTGGCGCCTGCCGCTCCGGCACAGGTTGAAGACGAGACCGCCGACGAAGACTATGACGAGTATCCGCAGCGCGTGTCCTATGAGAGTGACACCGATTTCTCGGCCGAGCTTCCCTCGACAACACCCCATGCCGATATCGCTTCCGCGTTCTCCTCGATTGGTGCCAGCGCCTCTAGCTTCTTTAAGGGCGCCTTTGCGAAGGGCAAGAAGTTCGTCGACGACTTTGAGGAAAAACGCGCCGCTGCCCGCGAGGCCGCCGAGCGGGAGGCCATCGCCCAGCAGCAGGCCGCCGAGGCCGAGCGTGAGCGTGCGGCGCAGGAGTTCGAGCAGAACGAGGCCGAGCAGCCGGAGTCTGTCGATGTCGCCGACGCCACGACGTCCTTCGAGGCTCCGCAGCCGACATCCGCTGACGTTGCCGAGGCTACGACGTCCTTTGAGGCGCAGCAGCCGGTCGATGGCACCATGTCATTTGATGCCACGATGACGTTTGAGAAGCAGGGCACCGCAATTGCCGAGCCCCTTCCCATCTCCGATGATGCCCAGGACGCCGCCGATGATTCGGTTGTCGACGAGGCCGATTCCGTTGAGGCCGGCGCACCCGAGCAGGCCGAGGCTCCTGCTATGGAGCAGGAGTCCCCTGCGATTGACGAGGCTCCCAAGACGGATGAGTCCAGGCCTTATTCTACGCAGATCTTTACCATGCCCGCGCCGAGCGACCCCGGTGCCACGGTGGCCAATGTCGCTCCCACGCAGGACGAGACAGTTGACTCCCTCATGGCGCAGATTTCGTCTCAGGTGCCTTCGCGCCAGCATATGAATATCCCCGATCCGGCCTCCGCGCCTGCGCCCTCTTCGTCGCCGCTGGCCTCGGTCCCCGATCCGTCGCTGCCTTCGATGCAACAGGCCAACGTCGCATCCCGCACGTCGCTGTTCGATCTTCCCGATCCTTCGGCACAGACAAATGATCCCTTTGCGACGGCGCAGGGCCCCGAGCCCACGTCGGCACCGGTCGCGGCCCCCATGCCCATCTCCTCGGGCGCACAGCCGCTCGAGACCATCTCGGCTCCTGCTTCGACGGGCGCCAAGCCGCAGAAGCGTGGCCTGGGTGGCTTGTTCGGTCGCAAAAAGAAGAACGAGCAGGACAGCATGAGTGACTGGCTGGGCGTCGAAGACGATTACGATGCCAAGAAGTCTGGCCGCGGCATTGGCTCGTGGGATAACTTCGAGGATGACGATGACGGTTGGAAGGGCGGCGCCACCTCCTCCGATGGTGCTTCTGCCGAGGATATGCTCTCGGCCGTTGCCTCCATGGGCGACGATGAGCTGCTCGGCCACGATATCTGGTTCGTCGCAACGGGCGCGTCCGATTGCGACGGCGCCGGCATGAGGGCGTTTTTGGCCTCGCATCGTGACAAGCTCCGCGGTGTGTTCTTCATCAACCTCGAGTCTATCGGTGCCGGTAGGCTTTCGGTGGTGACGGTCGAGGGCGAGCAGCAGCTGTTTAAGGGCGATCGCCGCATCATGAATCTTGTCAACAAGGTGTGTAAGTCGTTCCACGTCGATTGCGGTGCATTCGAGATGCCCTATGCAAAAACCGATGCATCCGCAGCGCTCGAGGCGAGCCGTCGCGCCCTTACGATCGCCGGTGTGGACGGTCCGCGCCTTGCCTGCGCTCGAACCGAGGATGACCTGCCGTACAACGTCAATCCGACCAATATCGCTACGGTGTCCGAGGTCGTGACCGAGGTCATTCGTCGTTCGTAGACAGACCCGCTAAGGAGTCAGCGTGTTTTCGTACATCAAGCGCCATTGGCCCATCTATCTGATTTTGACCCTGATCGCTATCGCATTGGGTTTTGGGACCGCTTATGTCGTTGGCGTTAAGGGCTCGACGCCCGAGACAACAATGAACGAAGAGGTGGAGCAAGAGCAAAGTTTGGGTGCCGACGGTATTTCCGAGTCCGATCAGGCAGCCATCGATGGCGGTTCGTCATCTGCTGAATAGCCGATTCATCGTTTATGCCCAAGGCGGGCGAGCCGGGAGACTGG
>USKV01000316.1 GCA_900555355.1 uncultured Collinsella sp. | reverse complement strand
GCGGCAAGGAATACGTACTCGGGCTTTTCCTCGGCAAAGAACTTTTCGACATTTTCCTGACGGCAGAGGTCAAGCTCCTTGTGGGTGCGGGTGATGATATTGTTGTAGCCCTGGCGCTGCAGCTCACGCACGATGGCGCTGCCCACCATGCCGCGGTGCCCGGCAACGTAGATTTTTGCATTTTTGTCCATCATAATAAGTTACCCTCTTTTGAATACATTATTTGATAACGCCCTTTTCGAGATACTCAGCCAGGTTCGTCTTGATGTGCTCCTCAGCGCGCTCGACGGCAACCTTCTTCATGTCGTGATCGACCATGATCTTGACGAGCTGCTCAAACGTGGTCTTGGTCGGGTTCCAGCCCAGCTCGCGCTTTGCTTTGGACGGGTCACCCCAGAGGTTGACGACGTCCGTCGGGCGGTAGAAGTCGGGGCTGACCTCGATGACCGTCTTGCCCGTGGCCTTGTCGATGCCCTTCTCGTTCATGCCCTCGCCGACAAATTCCAGCTCGATGCCCACATCGTGGAAGGCCAGCTGGCAGAACTCGCGGACGGAGTGCTGCTCACCGGTGGCGATGACGAAGTCCTCGGGCTTGTCGTTCTGCAAAATCAGCCACATGCACTCGACGTAGTCCCTGGCATAGCCCCAGTCGCGCAGGCTGGACAGGTTGCCCAGATACAGCTTATCCTGCTTGCCCTGCGCAATGCGGGCGGCAGCCAGCGTGATCTTGCGGGTGACGAAGGTCTCGCCGCGGCGCTCGGACTCGTGGTTGAACAGGATGCCCGAGCAACAGAACATATTGTACGCCTCGCGGTACTCCTTCACAATCCAGAAGCCGTACTGCTTGGCGACGGCGTAGGGGCTGAAGGGGTGGAAGGGGGTGTTCTCGTTCTGAGGCACTTCCTCGACCTTGCCGTACAGCTCGGATGTAGATGCCTGATAGATGCGGCAGGTGTCCTTGAGGCCGGACAGGCGCACAGCCTCCAGCACGCGCAGCACGCCGGTGGCATCGACGTCGGCGGTGAACTCCGGCACATCAAAACTGACCTGCACATGGCTCTGGGCGGCGAGGTTGTAGATCTCCGTGGGGCGCACGTCGGCGACGACGCCGACGATGGACATGGAGTCGCCGAGGTCGGCGTAGTGGAGGTGGAAGTGGGGGCGGCCCTCGAGGTGGGCGATGCGCTCGCGGTAATCGACGGAGGAGCGGCGGATGACGCCGTGGACGTCATAGCCTTTGTCGAGGAGGAGTTCTGCGAGGTAGGAGCCGTCCTGGCCGGTCACGCCCGTGATGAGGGCAATGTTTTGTTTGCTCATAAAATTCGTTTTTGGGAATAGTGGTTGGCAGGC
Organism: uncultured Collinsella sp.; assembly: GCA_900555355.1. Lineage (GTDB taxonomy): Bacteria > Actinomycetota > Coriobacteriia > Coriobacteriales > Coriobacteriaceae > Collinsella. Next base: position 759 of record USKV01000316.1, on the reverse strand, counting down.
GAGCTGCCGTTTTACATGAATCGCCGTTAATCGGGCGTTAATTGATTCGTTAATATTTTATGCTGCGGCTTCTTGCTGGGTCTTCTTGCTGATATAGGGAAAACAACTAGAACAACAAGTACAATATTTTACAACGCTTCGCGGGGACAACACGCTACGCGTGACACAAACCTGCTGAAAGGGAAACAACAAAATACAACTAAGAGGACAGTTTGCACTGTCTATCATCCTGCTAAGGTATCTTGGTTGTAAATTATTGTAAAAGTTGTATTAGTTGTCTTTATATAAAAAAGCTAGTCGCGACGGAAGATGTCGCGGGTATAGACCTTGGAGGCGACGTCGCGGAGGGAGTCGTCGAAGCGGTTGGCGATGATGGCCTTGCTGCGGGACTTGAAGGTGGCGAGGTCGTTGACGACGAGGCTGCCGAAGAAGGTGGTGCCGTCGGGGAGCGTGGGCTCGTAGATGATGATCTCGGCGCCCTTGGCCTTGACGCGCTTCATGATGCCCTGGATGGCGGACTGGCGGAAGTTGTCGGAGTGGGACTTCATCGTCAGGCGATAGACGCCGATGACGGGGGCCTCTCCCCTACCCTCGCTGCCATACTGGTTGTTGGCGCTATAGGCGTACCAGCCGGCCTTGGTCAGGACGGCGTCGGCGATGTAGTCCTTGCGCGTGCGGTTGGACTCGACGATGGCGGTCATCATGTTTTGGGGCACGTCCTGGTAGTTGGCGAGCAACTGCTTCGTGTCTTTCGGGAGG
>USKV01000315.1 GCA_900555355.1 uncultured Collinsella sp. | reverse complement strand
GCACCAAGAACGGCCGCGATTCCGCAGCACAGCGTCTGGGCACCAAGCGTGCAGATGGTCAGTTCGTTCTGGCCGGCAACATCCTGGTCCGCCAGCGCGGCACCCACATCCACCCGGGTGAGAACGTTGGCCGTGGCAAGGACGACACGCTGTTCGCGCTGGTCGACGGTACCGTTGAGTTCCACAAGGGTATCAAGCACAGGGTCAGCGTACGCCCGCTCGCGAACGCGTAATTCACCCTTCATAGAGCACATATGTGGGAGGCACTTGAGTTTTAGGATTCAAGGGTCTCCCTCTTTTTTGTAGGAGGCGATTCTGTTGTCACAGTTCACCGATATCAGCCGCATTAACGTGTGCGGCGGCGACGGCGGAGCCGGATGCATGTCGTTTAGGCGCGAGGCATTTGTCCCCAAGGGCGGCCCCGATGGCGGCGACGGCGGTCGTGGCGGCAACGTCGTCATCCAGGCCGATGCTCAGCTGTCTTCGCTGATCGATTACCGCTTTAAGCATCACTTCCGCGCCGAGCGCGGCACGCACGGGCAGGGTGCCCGTCGTAACGGTAAGAGCGGCGAGGACCTGATTCTCAAGGTCCCTATGGGTACCGTGGTGCGCGAGCTCGATCCCGAGACGCAGACCCCGATGTTCGAGATTGCCGACCTGGTGCACGACGGCGAGCGCGTCGTCGTGGCGCCCGGCGGTGCCGGCGGCCTGGGCAACACGCACTTTGTGACGTCGGTGCGCCGCGCGCCCGCGTTCGCTCAGCTGGGCGAACCGGCCGAGGAGCACTGGATTGAGCTCGAGATGAAGCTTATGGCCGATGCCGCGCTCGTGGGCTTTCCCTCGGTTGGTAAGTCATCGCTCATCGCGCGCATGAGTGCCGCCCGTCCCAAGATCGCCGACTACCCGTTTACCACGCTCGTGCCGAACCTCGGCATGGTGCGTGCCGGCGAATATTCTTACGTCGTTGCCGACGTCCCCGGTCTTATTGAGGGCGCGAGCGAGGGCAAGGGCCTGGGTCACCAGTTCCTGCGCCACATTGAGCGTACGGCCCTGATCATGCACGTCGTTGACATGACGGGTGGTTTTGAGGATCGCGATCCGGTTGAGGACTATCGCATCATCAACCGCGAGCTCGAGCAGTATGGCGCTGAGCTTTCTGAGCGTCCGCAGATCGTCGTTGCCAACAAGTGCGACGCGCCGGGCACGGCCGACAAGATTGCCGACCTCAAGCGTGCAGCGCTCGACGACGGCCATATGTTCTTTGCCGTGTCCGCCGTGACGGGTGCCGGTCTCAACACGCTGATGCTTGCCGTGGGCGAGCAGGTGGCTACGCTTCGCGCCGAGTTGGCTGTCTCCGATGAGCCGGTCGATCTGCGCGACGATGAGTGGGAGCGCCGACGCCTGCAGCGTGAGAAGCGTTTCCGCATTGTTCAGGAAGAGCCCCATGCCTTCCGCGTGGTCGGTCGCGCGATTGAGCGTATGGTCATCCAGACCGACTGGGAAAACGAGGAAGCCGTCATTTACCTGCAGCATAAGTTCTCGCGTATGGGTGTTGACGACGCGCTCGAGAAGGCCGGTTGCCGTGCGGGCGACGAGGTCCGCATTTGCCAGCGCGCCTTTGACTTTGAGGGCGCCGAGGACTTCTCTGAGTACGAGGAGGAGCTTGAGGACGCAGGCGAGGACGTTACCGTTGAGGTCTTTGACGTAGCCGATGCTGTGGACGAGGGCGTCGAGGCTGTCGACGCGGTAGAAGCCGTGAACGATATCGAGACCCCGGAGGGCGAGTAAGTCATGTCGCTGCGCGGTGGAATCGGTCTGCCCGAGCTTCCTCTAGAGGACGGGCAGGAGTTTAGGCTCGGCATTATGGGTGGCACCTTCGACCCGATTCATTACGGTCACTTGGTTACCGCCGAGCAGGCGCGCGAGTCGCTCGACTTGGATGCCGTGCTCTTTATGCCGGCCGGCTCTCCCGCCTTTAAGCTCGATAAACCGGTGACGCCTGCCGAGGACCGTTATGCCATGACGGTCCTCGCCACCGCCGCGAACCCGGCCTTTTTGGCGAGCCGGTTCGAGATCGACCGTCCGGGCGTAACCTATACGGCCGATACGCTTCAT
>USKV01000314.1 GCA_900555355.1 uncultured Collinsella sp. | reverse complement strand
CCAGGGCGCGGGCAATACTCACGCGCTGCTGCTGACCGCCCGAAAGCTCACAGGGCACCTTGTTCTCGTTACCCGTAAGCCCCATCTGTGCAATAAGCTCGTGTGCGCGGGCCTCCGCCTGCTCGCGCGGGCGCTTGAGCACGCGAATCGGAGCATCGATGATGTTTTTCATCACGGTATAGTGCGGGAACAGGTTGTAATTTTGGAACACCAGGCCGAATCGCGAGCGTGCCCGCTTGGGCACATCGCCCTTCGCATAGACCGCGCCCGAACCCACATCCGTCGCAACGGCAAGGTCACCAAACGAGAGTGAGCCTCCGTCGAGTGTCTCGAGCAGCGTGGCACACCGCAGCAGCGTGGACTTGCCGCCACCCGAAGGCCCGATAATCGCCACGACCTCGCCACGCTTGACCTCGAGCGAGATATCCTTGAGCACCTCATTGCCGCCAAACGCCTTGCGCGCGCTTTCGATTTTCATCACTGAGTTAGTCATGGTAATAGTCCAGCTTCTTTTCGGCAGCGCCCAGCAGCATCTCGACGACGAAGTTAAAGACCCAGTAGATTAGCGCCGCGATCGCAAACGGCACCATGCTCACCTGCGAGGCGACCAGCGCCTTGGCCGTCGAGAACATCTCACCCACGCCAATGGCAAACGCCAGCGACGTGTCCTTGACCAGTGTGATGATCTCGTTGCCCATCGCCGGCAAAATGCGCTTGGCGACCTGCGGCATCACGATATACAGAAACGTCTGCATGCGCGAATAGCCCAGCACCTCAGCTGCCTCGTATTGACCACGCGGAATGGACTGCAAGCCCGAGCGATAGATTTCGGCAAAGTAGCCGGCGTAGTTGATGATGAACGCCACGACGCATGCCGTCCATTTGGAATCGGGCGTGAGCGAGATGCCGAACACGTAGTACGGGGCAAAGTAGATGGCGAACATCTGCAGCATGAGCGGCGTGCCGCGCATGACCGAGATATAGATGCGCGCAATCCAGCGAAGCGGCGCGATTTTGCTCATGCGCATAAACGCCACGGGGATTCCCAGCGGAATCGACCCGAGCAGCGTCAGTACAAACAGCTGCAAACTGACCAAGAACCCCTGGCCAAGCATCTGCATCATGACCTGAATAGACATTACTTGAGCACCCAATTATCGAAAGACAGACCGTAATCTGCATATTTATCGCAGAGGTCCTTGACCGTGCCATCCTCGTAGAGTGCCTTGAGCGACTCGGTCACGGCATCGGCGGACTTGGTTTCGCCCTTCTTAAAGCCAACGGCGTAGTGCTCGCTGGACAGCGGCTTGTCGAGCTGCGTATAGGCATCGGGCTTGGCGGCCAGCTGATACTGAGCGATCGAGAGGTCACAGGCAACGGCATCGACTGCACCACTCTCGAGCTGCATAAACGCCGTGTTGTACTCACCGATGGTATCGAGCGTGGCAAACGTCGCGGCCAGATCCTTCTGGTCGCCCTCGAGCACATCCTGTGCGGCGGAATCAGTCTGGGTGATCACGGTCTTGCCGGCAAGATCGTCCCAGCTCTTGATACCCGCGTCCTTCTTGACCACGAGCACCTGCTCGTTGAGCATGTAAGGCTCGGAGAACGTGTAGTCGTCCTCACGGCCCTCCATGGTAAAGCCGTTCCAGATGCAGTTGATGGCGCCCGAGTTAAGCAGCGTATCCTTGGCATCCCAGTCGATGGCCTCGTATTTGACCTCCCAGCCCTGCTTATCGGCAACGGCCTTGGCGAGGTCGAGGTCAAAGCCGGTGTACTCGCCATCGTCGCCTACAAAGCCATACGGAGGATAGGACTTGTCAAAGCCCACGATGAGCTTCTTGGACTCCGCAGCGCCCTTCACGTCCTTGGCTGCGGCAGAACCGGCAGCAGAGCCCTTATCGGCACCACCGCCGCAGCCTACCAGGCCGAGGCCAAGCACCGTGGCAAGCGAACCGGCTAGACCAACAAACTGACGACGAGACATATCGGCATTCATGGTATCCCCCTTGATGGCACTTTAGTTAGGTAAAGTGAGTCATATAACGTTCAGAATCATACACTTTAGTGAGATGGAGTACAAGGGAGAGCTTGCCCGGCGTGGGCGGGGAGCGGCGCGTAATT
>USKV01000313.1 GCA_900555355.1 uncultured Collinsella sp. | reverse complement strand
CGCTCAAAGCTCGTACGGCGCGGCAGCACGCACTCAATCACGCCCATATCGTGCCCGGGAGCGTGGCGCACCGCCACACGGTCTCCCACGGCAGGCAGCAGGACCTCATCCTCGCCGCGCGATTTGGCAAACCCCACGGCATGCTCGGCGCGGAAGGTGTCGTCGGCAGTCGCCACCAGCGGAAACCCGCGATCCAAGCGCACCACGGCACCCAGCCGCATCTGCTCGGCATGTGCGCAGAAATCATCAAAGGCAGTCTGCTGGGCTTCATCGGCCGGCAGGTCATCAAACGCCGGAACATCCCGCAGCGCATCGAGCCCCGGCACGCTTGCCAGCAACTCCTCGGCAGACGCGGGAGCCTCGGTCGCAAGCTTCCGACGACGATCGCGCTTAGCCCGCGCCCCCGTCGTCTTTTTCTTCGCCTTAGCCTTAGCCTTGCCCACAAGCGCCTCCCAGCACCATAAATCACAACTGAGCAGGTATTTTAAATCAAAAAGAGCTGGCCGGGCAAAGCCCGACCAGCTCACACACTTTCCCTCAGCCCTTTATCATCCGCACGGGAGAAAAGTCAGCAAGGATACCGCAGGGCCCGCCCGCCGGGAGGGGTTTCCTAAGGGCACATCCTTTATTCAAAACGAGCGGCCGAGCAATTGCTCGGCCGCTCACCTTCTTTCCCTCAGCCCTTTTTCATCCGCGCGGGAGAAAAGCCAGCAAGGATACCGTAGGGCCCACCCCGGGAGTGTTTTCTTCTGAGCGATCCCGCAGCGCGAAGCGCGAGGACCAGCGAAGAAGAAAACACGCAGGGGCGGGCCCGGACAGGTTAACTTACTCCTTCTCGACCGCGCGCATGATCGCCTTGTAGATCTCCATCAGCGGGATGATCAGGAAGGCCAGGCCCAGGGCGGCGATAACGCCCTTGAGTTCAAGCGTCACAGGGCCAAAGAACATCTCGGCAAGCGTCGGCTGCACGGTTACGATCACCGTCAGCACCAGCGCCAGCGCGGCAGAGGCCCACAGCCACATGTTCTGCTTCTTCATCTTAAACAGCGACGTGCGACGGCTGCGCATATTGAAGCAGTGGAAGATCTCGACCATGTTGAGCGTGATGAACGCCATCATCACGCCTTCCTCGTCAGCATTGCCGGCGATCATATCGGCGATGTGGATGTAGCCCATGTCAAAGTACACGCCCACAAAGAAGCTCGCCAGCACCAGCACGGTGATGATCAGGCCCTGGACCACGCAGTCCAGGCCCATGTGACCGGCAAAGACGCCGTCCTTGGCGTTGCGCGGCTTGCGCTTCATGATGTCGCCCTCGGCATCCTCCATGCCCAGCGCGAGCGCGGGGAAGCAGTCGGTGACCAGGTTCACCCACAGCAGCTGCACCGGCTGGAAGATGGTAAAGCCGATGAGCGTGGCGATGAACACCGAGAAGACCTCGGCAAGGTTGGCCGAAAGCAGGAACTGGATGACCTTGCGGATGTTGTCGTAGATGCGACGGCCCTCTTCGCAGGCACCGATGATGGTGGCAAAGTTATCGTCGGCGAGCACCATATCAGCGACATTCTTGGTGACGTCGGTACCGGTAATGCCCATGCCCACGCCGATATCGGCGCGCTTGATGGACGGGGCGTCGTTGACGCCGTCGCCCGTCATGGCCACGATCTGGTCGCGCGACTTCCAAGCCTCGACAATGCGGGTCTTGTGCTCGGGCTGGACGCGGGCGTACACACCGTAATCCTCGATGTGCGCGTCGAGCTCCTCGTCGCTCATGCGGTCGAGGTCGGCACCGGTGATAGCCTGGCTGCGATCGGCGACGATGCCCAGCTGCTTGGCGATGGCCACGGCGGTGTCGATGTGGTCGCCCGTGATCATGACGGTGCGGATACCGGCATCGTGCGCCTCGCGGATAGCATCGGCCACCTCGGGACGGACCGGGTCGATCATGCCGGACAGGCCGCAGAAAACCAGGTCATGCTCGAGCGCAGCGGGGCTGCAGTCGGCGGGAACCTCGGTGTAGGTGCGGCTCGCCAGCGCCAGCACGCGCAGGGCCTCGTCGGCCATGGCCTTGTTGGCTGCCACGAGCTCGGCGCGACGCTCCTAGGTCAGGGGGACGACCTTATC
>USKV01000312.1 GCA_900555355.1 uncultured Collinsella sp. | reverse complement strand
GGGCGACGATGCAGCCGTACTCGTCGACGATGGTCGCGAGTACCGAGGTAGTGCCGCAGTCGAGCGCCATGATGTAGGAACCGCCAAAGTTAAACGAGGCATCTTCCATGCCCAGGCTGCTCAGATTCAACGACATCGCTTGCACCTTTCTATTGCATCGGGTCGGACAGGACCCGCTCGATCTCTGCTGCGGGAAGTGCGCCTTGGCGCAGGATCTGGAGCCCTCCGTGCTGGAACGATACGATGGTCGAGGCGTCGCGACACGGGGTCTCACCTGCATCGACAGCCACATCGACCCCCTCCAGGATGCGCTCCTCCACCGTGACAAAACTTGCCGGCGCGGGCGCGCCGTGCGTGTTGGCGCTGGTGCAGGCAAGAGGGCTGCCGCAGGCGCGGATGAGCGCCTGAACCACGGGCGAGGCCGAAGCGCGAAGTGCCACCGTGTCGTCGGCGGCGCGCATAAAGGTCGGCACGCAGGGGGCCGCCTTGACCACGATAGTCAGGGCACCCGGCCAGCATCGTCGGGCGAGCACGCGGGCCTCATGAGGGATATCCATGCCATAGCGATCGAGTGCCTCGGCATCATCGACCAGCCAGGCAACCGTTTGCGTGAGCTCGCGCTGCTTGAGGGTAAAAATGCGGCGGTAGCCGGTACCGAGCGCAGGCACCGCGGCGCCGTTAACGGTGGCATACGCATCGCGCGGCCACAACAAGGATTCGCTTGTATCTTGGGGGACGGCATCGGAGAAGGCGTTGACCGCCACGGCGACACCGTAGACCGTCTCGGTTGGAATAAGCGCTAGGCCGCCGCGACCGAGTAGCTCGGCCGTGCGCTCGACTGCAAGCCGATGCGGCTCGCGCGTTCCCTCGTATACCCGATAGACCGTCTGCATGTGTATGCCAGCCCCTTACGCTCTGGTGCAAGTTTGTTTACTGTGGGGCATTCTCGCACGAAACGTTCAATCTATTTGCCCAGAGCGCATGTTGGTTTGGTGAGCGGCTCTAGTAGTCGGTGAAAGTGAGGGGGTTATTGGACGGCTACGAACTTCTTTGGTCTTCCGGCGTGACGTTCTTGGGCGGCGTAACGCCCGATGCTGTCTATCGTTATCATCCGACGGCCATCGACGAGTTCAACATCGAGCTTTCCGGCTTTGACCAGCGCGGTAATCCGCGGAGCGGAGACTTTGAGGTCCAGCGCCGCGTCTTTAAATGTTCGGCACGCCGCTTCCCGAGCGTCCTCGTGGTCGATTTCGACTGAAAGGGCCACGACCTCGGCCGAGCGTTCGTACCCCGCCGGAGTCAAACCGTTGTTGAGGTCGTCGGCCAAAAACGCCATCAGCGCCTCGGTGGCATGGGCAATCGCTTCTTCGCGCGTATCGCCATCGGCAAAGGCGCCGGGAATCTGCGGGAAGCTGGCGCAGTAACCGTCGTCTTCTTTTATGAGAACGCAGTCATAGGTAAATCGCTGCCTCATTTTGCCTCCAACTACCATCCAGCTTGGCGACGAATACTTGCCCACGTGCCCTTCTTTGGTCGATCACCACCAGAGCCGTTCACGGTGACAGTACGGTCACCAGAAACATACTTAGCATGACCACCGACTTGCGCGACCTTCACGAATCCATCGTGCTTGAGTAGGGCAATGATTTCCCGAAAGGTAGGAGGTTGCATGGGCCGACCTCTTTCAGCCGTCCTAATTATAAACTACTTTATAATTTTTGCTAACCAGTTAATAAATATTACTGGCGCTGTTTGGGCTCGGTGACGATGGCTCGGACGATGCGGGGACGATCGGTGAGGTCGTGGACGATACGCACGTCCGAAAGGCCTGCCTGGCGACAGAGCTCGGCCGCGGCATCGAGGGCGCCCTCGTAGAGCTCGCAGGCAAAGAGGCCGCCGGCGCGCAACATGTAGGGCGCCGCGTTGAGCAGGCGGCGGAAGATATCGAGGCCGTCGGCACCGCCCTCGAGCGCCAGATCGGGCTCAAAGTCCTTGACCTCGTGCGGCAGCGAGCGCATGACATCGGTGGGAATGTAGGGCGGGTTGGAGACGAGTACGTCAAAGGTGCCCCACTCGTCGTGGGGAATGGAGCTCACCAGGTTGGTGAGGCTAAAGGCGACCTCGTCGGAC
>USKV01000311.1 GCA_900555355.1 uncultured Collinsella sp. | reverse complement strand
GATAAAGTCCTCGGCATCCGAGGCAAGGCCCAAACGATCGATCACCGGAAGCTCGCACTCGTCGTCGATAAAGAGCAGGCGCGACGTATCGAGACGGCTGGAAGCCTGAGCGTACAGGGTCGCAGCGATCTCGGACGGAGAACCCAGATACACATCGCAGCCACGCAGCTCCTCAAGGGCAAACTCGCAGGCTGCACGGATGATGTTGTGAGGACCACGAGCGCATACATAGCGACCGTCCTCGTCCTTAACCGCCTGAGGCCATCTCGACTGGTCGGCGCGCTCACCCAAGCGATCGGTGGCAACGCACACCTTAAACGCAGAGCCCAAATCGACGCCCGATGTAACAACGCGTGCCTCATCCGTGTTCTGCTTGATAGAGAACAGCGCCATACCACGACCGTGAACACCCCAACGGTCCATTTTCATACTCTCGAGCTTGGAGGTAACACGGGCATCGAAGATACGCTCCTGCATATCCTGCGGCACACCCGAACCGTTATCCAGGAAGAGGAGGGTGCGAACACCCTCCTCCTTGGTCGTGGCAAGATAGACCTTATCGGCTCCGGCATCGCGAGCATTGCGCAGCATCTCGATGACAATGTCCTCTACATGCTGAATGTCATGCTTGGCCTGACGGCGCTCGGCCTCCAAAACGCGGAGGCGGACATACCCCTCGCCAAGGTTCTCCTCGACGCGAAGGTTGCCCTCCCCCGACATCGACGCGATAAATGAGATGAGCTCGTTCGCGTCGTTCATGTTATTTAGCGATATCGACGGCACGGCTCTCGCGAATCACGACAACGCGCACCTGACCGGGATACTCCATCTCTTCCTCGATTTGATGGGCGATGTCATGAGCCAAGACCGTGGACTGAGCATCGGAAATCTTGTCCGGCTGAACCATGACGTGGACCTCGCGACCAGCCTGCATGGCATAGGTACGCTCGACCCCGTCGTGAGAGTTGGCAATCTCCTCGAGCTTCTCAAGGCGCTTGATATAGTTCTCGGCCGACTCGCGGCGGGCACCGGGACGAGAAGCGGAAACGGCATCGGCAGCCTGAACCAGGACGTCGAGCACCGTGTTGGGGTCGACGTCGGCGTGATGGGCCTCGATAGCGTGAACGATAACGGGCTTCTCGCCATAGCGACGGGCGAGCTCGGCGCCGATAACGGCATGCGGACCCTCGAAGTCATGGTCGATAGCCTTACCAAGATCGTGCAGCAGGCCGGCACGCTTGGCGGTCACAACATCCAGACCAAGCTCGGATGCCATAACGCCGCACAGGTCGGAGACCTCAAGCGAGTGCTGCAGCACGTTCTGACCAAACGAGGTGCGGTAGCGCAGAGCGCCCAGGGTCTTGACAATCTCGGGATGCAGGTCGTGGATACCGGTATCGAAGGCGGCCTGCTCGCCGGCCTCGCGCACACGCTGCTGAACCAAGTCGGCGGCCTTGTGGTACATCTCCTCGATGCGGGCAGGATGAATGCGGCCGTCGGCAATGAGGTTCTCGAGCGCCACGCGGGCAGTCTCACGACGGACCGGATCGAAGCTCGAAAGCACAACGGTCTCGGGGGTGTCGTCAATCACGAGGTTGACGCCGGACACCTGCTCAAAGGTGCGGATGTTACGGCCCTCGCGACCGATGATGCGGCCCTTGAGGTCATCGGAGGGAATGTGCACGGAAGTGACGGTGACCTCGGCGGTATGGTCGGCGGCGCAACGCTGAATCGCCAGGGAGAGAATCTCCTGGGCGGTCTTGTGGCACTCGGCGCGGACCTGCTGCTCAGACTCGCGGATGATGGTGGCCGCCTCGTGGGTAACCTCGCCGCGGACCTTGTCGAGCAGCTCCTTGTGAGCATCCTCGCGCGTAAGGTCGGCAATACGCTCGAGCTCGGAAGTCTGCTTGGCGCAGAGCTCCTCAAGCTCGCGAGAGCGCTTCTCGACCTGACCGGCCTGGCTGGACAGCTGGTGCTCGCGCTTATCGAGCGCGTCGTTGCGGCGATCAAGCGATTCCTCGCGCTGCATCACGCGATTTTCGAGCGTGCGAATCTCGCTCTTACGCTGCTTGTCCTCGGCCTCGGCGGCCTGCTTGTTCTTGATGATCTCTTCCTTAGCCTCGAGCAGAGCCTCTTTTTTGAGG
>USKV01000310.1 GCA_900555355.1 uncultured Collinsella sp. | reverse complement strand
GCGTGACCTCGGTGTTCGGAAAAGGCACCGTTGAACCTGCATATATGACACGCGCATTACATAGCGGCGTGCTGCTTTGTCGGCAGCGCGCCGTTTTGCTATGATAGCCGGCGGCGTGTTACGAATATGACAATACGTAACACTGACAAGGTGATTCAGGCGGCGTCGCAATTCTGTGCGCCGACAACCGGGAGGCGTACATGCACATTCCAGATAATTATCTGTCCCCGCAGACCGATGCCGTCATGGCAGTGGCGATGGTGCCCGTTTGGGTTCACTGCATCAAGAAAGTGCGCGCCACGCTCGATCGCGAGCACATGGCTTTCCTGGGCATCTGCGCCGCGTTCTCCTTCTTGCTCATGATGTTCAATGTGCCGCTGCCCGGCGGCACCACAGGTCACGCCGTCGGCGGCGCGCTTATTGCACTGCTGCTAGGCCCCGAGGCCGCGGCTATCGCTGTCTCGGTTGCGCTGGCGCTGCAGGCGCTGCTGTTTGGCGACGGCGGCGTTCTGTCGTTTGGCGCTAACTGCTTTAACATGGCCTTTGTGCTGCCGTTTGTCGCTGCTATCGTGTTCCGTGCGCTCAACAGCCGTTTGCACGACAAGAGCTGGGGCACCTCGGTTTCTGCCGTCGTGAGCGGTTGGGTCGGCCTGTGCCTGGCGGCCCTGTGCGCGGCAATCGAGTTTGGTATTCAGCCGATGCTCTTTACCAACGCTTCGGGCGCGCCGCTGTACTGCCCCTTCCCGCTGTCCGTGGCTATTCCGGCCATGTTGATCCCGCATATGCTGGTTGCCGGCGTGGTCGAGGGCGTAGCGACGGCTGCCATTTACGGTTTCATTAAGAAGACGGCGCCGAGCGTTATCGTCGGGCCCGAGGCCGTCGACGGTCAGCTTGCCGGCGATGGCGCTGCTGCTAAGAAAACCTCGCTGGTCCCCACGCTCATTCTGGTTGCCGTGCTTGTTGTTGCCACGCCGCTGGGCCTGCTCGCCACGGGTGACGCTTGGGGCGAATGGGACGCCGAGGGTGCCGCGGTTGCCGTTCAGGAGGCTGGCGACGACAGTCTGCAGGCTTCGGTCGGCCTGGATACCCCGACCTTTGCCGACGCACTGCCCACGGGCGATTACCTGCAGGCCTATTCCGAGGAACAGGGTCTGGGCTTTGCCGGACAAGCTGCCATGTATATCCTGTCCGGCGTGATTGGCGTGGCGGTGCTCACCATCGCATTCCGTCTGATCTCGCTGACGGTTAAGGAAAGCGGAACGCATGGCGACGGTCGAACTGCCTAGCTGGCTTGCGGTCGAGCAGCGGTATGAGCCCGCGGGAGCTCGGCATCGCGTGATGCAAAAGAATATCCTGCACCTGGCGAGCCTGCTTGAGCGGGTTCGCCTGGGTGGGGGCGCGCACGAGGGCGGGTCGATGGTCGACCGCGCCCTTTCTTGCGTTTCGGCTCCGGTGCGCCTGGTGGGGATGTTCGTCTGCGTCCTGTGCGTGTGTCTGACGCAGAGTCCGCTGTACCTGATGCTGATGGCGGCTATCGCGTTGGTGCTGGTCGCGGTGCGCCCCGCGCGCGGGCTGCGTGCGACCTTTGTGCCGGCGCTCGGCGCTGCGGGGCTCGCGGTGGTTCTGGCACTGCCTGCCCTGCTGCTGGGCGCGTCTGCCACGGGCGCCATGCTCAAGATTGCGCTCAAGACCTTCATTAATGTCTCGCTGGTGCTGGGCGTTTCGTGGACCCTCACGTGGAGCCGCATGTCGGCGGCGCTCAAGATGTTGCATCTACCCGACGAAGTTATCTTTACGTTTGATATGGCGCTCAAGCACATTGAGGTGCTGGGTCGCACGGCGCACAATCTGTGCGAATCGGTCATGCTGCGCAGCGTTGGCCGTGCGCCTGAGGGATTTTCGCGTACCGATTCGATCGCGGGTATCATGGGCATGACCTTTATCAAGGCGATGGAATGCAGTCGCGCAATGGACGAGGCTATGCTTTGCCGCGGCTTTGCCGGTGCGTATCCGGCGCCCGCGCGCGTCGGGTTTGGCTGGCGCGATGCGGTCTATGCGGCCGGCGTGGCGCTGCTGGCAGTGTTGTGCGCCGTGCTGTAGGCGCTGCTGGTTCCGGCTGGGGATGCAAATAGGGAAGGGCGACG
>USKV01000309.1 GCA_900555355.1 uncultured Collinsella sp. | reverse complement strand
TCGCCACCTTGGGCGGCCCCGCTCCGTGACCGTGTGGCTGGAACTGGAGCCGATCTGTCGCTGCACCATGCCGATGTGGCCGCTCTTGAACTGCACAAGAAAGCCCTTGCTCATGTTGGCATTGCCTGTCAGCGCCGCCATGGACGAGGCTTTCAGAACACGGGCTTTCACATACTTTGGCGCGTGGTGCAAAACCTCGCGCCCGGTAAAGCGCTCCGTCGGCCTGTGTTGGAAATAACCGAGATCGTTGCGCATCTTTGCGATGTGCAGCTCTGCGCTCAAACTGGTGTTGCTGGCCTTTTTCCGTTGCACAAGGTCTTTTAGGTGCCGCCTGCCCGCCGCGTTCACGGCGTACCGCGCCTTTGCCTTTGCGATCATCAGCTTGCGGGCCTGCCGTGCCGTGGCGTTGATGGCTACCTTGGCCGCCGCCGGGGTCTTTTTCTTCAAATCGCCCAGCGCCGCCGCCACGGTGTCCAGCCCGTCCACTTCGATGGTCAGGTTCCCTGCGTCATAGGTTACTCTGCTCATTGCCTCGTCCTTTCCATGGAAATGCGGTACACGCCCGCCTCCTCCTCGCAGTTGAGGATGGTATACGACCGCTGCCGGTTCGTCCCTTTGTCCAGAACGAGGTGCTTTCCCACTTTCGGCTTCGGCCCGTAGTCGCTCACGCGGATATACAGCACTGTGTAGGCCGTATATAGTCCCGTGTCGAAGTTCTGCTTGGCTCCCGCCTCCCAATGGGCGCTATGCTCTTTGAGCCGTTGATCGTCCACGATCACCAGTGCGTCCTTGCCGTCAACCGTATGCCAGTCCGCGTGTTCGTCCTGCTCAAAGAAAGCCGCGTCGATGTCCGCTGCGGCACAGTCCTTAAAGGTGAGCGGAGGGGCAGCCCCCTCCGCTCCGCTGTATTCCTGCTTTAGCTCGAACAGCGCCATGTCAGCACACGGTCGCCACCAGCCAGCTATCCACCTTGTCGGGGATGGGCAGCGGGTGCGCCTGCAGCTCCACCATGCGGCGGTCGGGATGGTGCTCCACATAGCTGCGCAGGACGCGGCTGGTCTGGGAGGTCACCCACAGGCCGGATGCGTCCTCGATGTAGGTGCAGGCACCGTAGGCCATCATATAGTTGGGTCTGGAGCTGATCAGGATGATCATGTTGTCCGGGATAAGCGGCTTGGTCTCCGGCGCGTCGGGGTTAGTCCAGTCGTCGTAGTAGACCTCGCCGTAAACGTACATGTCAAGGCTGGGGTCATTCAGGTGGCCGAGGTACTTCACGCCGTTGGGCAGATCGCGGGGGGCGATCTCGCCGAGGTTCATGCGGCGGTTGTCCAGCATCTTCTGCACGTTGGCATCGGCGAAGAACTTTGCCTTGGCCGTCTTGCCCATGATGATGGTGTCCACGTTGGCGAAGCCGCCGTGCAGCACCGCATCCGTCCAGTCACCAAGGTTGCCGAGGATGTCGGCCTTGGTGCCGCCCCACTTGTTGTCGCCGGTCAGGGTTTTCTTGTTGGTCAGGCCGAAGTCGATGGTCTCGTTCACGCCCTCGCCCACAATGGGGATGGTGCCGGTCACGATGGCCTGCACCGCCATCCACTCCTCGCGGCGCGTGGTTGCGTCGTTCAGGCGGTTGTACTCGTCCATCAGCTTGCGGGCCGCGCGCTGGGCCGGGGTCATGCCGCTGTACAGGTCCTCGCCGGGCAGGCGGGTCATGTGCTGGTCTGCCGTGGTCACGTCGTAGGGGTTGATCAGGGGCGGCTTGTAGCTCTCGGTGCTAAAGCCGTTGGCCTTGAGCACCTGCCCGCCGACGCGGGGATGTACGAAGGCGGCCATGCGGCGGTCGCCCTTCACCAGGTCAATGTCCACGCGCTCGGTGGAGAAGGTCTTGATGTTGGTGAAAAAGGTGTCGCGGAAATAAGTGTGGATAGGCGGTGCCTGTCTCACGACCTCCGCCAGATAGCGGGGGGAGTAAATGTTCACTTCGTTAGCCATATTCTTTCTTCCTCCTTACTTCAAGTAGATGCCGAGGTTGCGCAGCGGGACCTCCACATCAGCGGCAGTCATGCCCGCAGGCAGGACCAGCGCATCAGCGAAGAACTCGCCGGAAAGGTAGATGATGGCGTCCTCGCCGCTCTTGGCGGCTTCGGCGGTCACGCC
>USKV01000308.1 GCA_900555355.1 uncultured Collinsella sp. | reverse complement strand
CTGGTTTCCGCCAAAACCCCGTCATCCAGGAACTATTCCACCGCAACTATCCTTGGAATCGGTATTCAGCTTGTGCCTACTTTAGTGCCATTTCAAAACTATGCCGGATTACGGGGCCAATTCGGAGACCCCCATCCATACCGGCAGTTTTCGATTTTTGATAAGATGTCTACCTGCGGTTTTAATTTCGCGATTTTTCCCATGGTCAAGTAATACAGGTCCAGCCCCGTAATCCGCCATACTTTTGAAACCAGCCCATTTGGGACGGGCCTCTTATGACTACTTTTGTCTACATGCCTGCTAGGCTGGCCATGCCAAAGAGTGTCCCAAAGTGCCGGCATAAAAGGAACGTCCCCAACTGCCGGGCTTGGGATACCATGGTGGCAGCCTAGCGAAAGGATGTTTCATGGCACATGTCGATGACCAGCGTGTGGCGCGCGTGCTCGATGCGCTCGAGGCTCAACACCCCGGCGCACAGCTGCTCGTAAACGACCCGTGGTCGATTTACTATCTGACCGGTTTTTATGCCGATATGTTCGAGCGTTTTTGTGGCGTGCTGCTCGCACGCGATTGCGAGCCTGTGATCTTGGTCAACGCGCTACATCAGCTGCCCGAGTACGACAATGCCCGCGTCGCCTATCACGCCGATACCGACGTCGTGGCCGACGCCATCGCTCGCGAGGTAGATCCGACCAAGCCGCTCGGCATCGATACCGTTATGCGCTCCGGCTTTTTGATGCCGCTCATGGAGCGCCACGCCGCAAGCGAGTTTTTCCTGGGTGACTTTGCCGTCACCGCCGCACGCACCCACAAGGACGAAGCCGAGCAGGAGCTCATGCGTGTGTCCTCGGCCGCCAACGACACCGTGATGGCCGACGCCATCAAGCTCGTTCACGAGGGCGTGACGGAGCGCGAAATTGCCGACCAGATGCTCGGTCTGTATCGCAAGCACGGCTGCGAGGGCTTTAGCTTTCCGCCCATCGTGAGCTTTGGCACCAACGCCGGAGACCCGCATCACGAGCCCGACGACACCGTGCTCAAGCGCGGCGACGTGGTGCTGTTCGACATTGGCGGACGCCACCGCAACTACTGCTCGGACATGACACGCACATTCTTTTGGGGCGAGACGGACGAGGAGACGGCACGCATCTACGACATCGTGCGCCGCGCCAACGAGGCCGCCGAGGCGCTCATTGCACCGGGTGTGCGCATGTGTGACCTGGACCGCGCCGCACGCGACGTGATTGAGGATGCGGGCTATGGGCAGTACTTTACGCACCGCCTGGGGCACTCGATCGGCCTGCAGGACCACGAGCCGGGCGACGTCTCGCTCGTCAACGAGCAGGTCGTGGAGCCGGGCATGACGTTCTCCATCGAACCGGGCATCTACCTCCCCGGCCACACCGGCGTCCGCATCGAGGACCTTGCCCTGGTTACCGAGTCCGGCGTCGAGATTCTCAACGCCTACCCCCACGATCCGGTCCGCCTCGACTAGCCCTTACCCAATAGCCCCTCAATAAGTTGCGGTGGAATAGTTCCCAGATTGGCCCACAGAGGCATAATCCAGGGACTATTTCACCGCAACTACCATGGGGCCAAGTCGACCAATTTGACAGTCTAGAGATGCGCCACGAAAAAGGGTTATCTACTACGTTTGACCCACACGGGTCGACCACACCTGCGTTTTCGAAAACTGGCAAGCCTTCTACCTGCGGTTTTAATTTCGCGATTCTCGCTATGGTCAAGGGTTACCGGTCAAACGTAGTAAATAGGCCCATTTCGTGGCAAGCGAGTCAACTCGGGGCACAGGGCAGCTAAAAAAGCCCCGTCCCAAATTGACTGCTTTTGAGTTGCGGTGATATACGGACCGTTTGAGGCTTCTGGCTTGTAAAACAGTCCGCATTTCACCGCAACTGATGAGGGGATGGGTTAGCGCAGCAGACCGGCTACTTCGCCGGCTAGGGTGATGGTGCCGGCGGCTACGAAAGGCTCGTCTGCGACATCGAAGGCAGCGAGGGCCTCGGACACGCTCAGGTATACGCCCGCGAGTTTGTCCGCGTCCACCATGGCCGCGAGCTCCTCTGCCGGCAGGGCGCGATCGGAATCGGTCTGGGTTACGACCACACGCGGGAAGGCCGGAATCAGAACATCGACAATACCGGCCAC
>USKV01000307.1 GCA_900555355.1 uncultured Collinsella sp. | reverse complement strand
TCGTGTCCTCCTCGATCTGTAACCGCCCATGGATTACCTGCCTTTACTGTACGCGTGGACGGCTCGCTAGGGTGGGCCATGTGTCCCATTCTGGGGGCTGGAATTGCGCCGACAAGTGGCAATATGTGCGGTCGTAAAAGAGGGGAGGGCCGATGCTGTCGGCCCTCCCCGGGGTTGGGCGCCCGGTGTTTTAAAGGGACGCGTGTACGCGGGCATTGCCCCAACAGGTTCCTTGTTTATAGATATGTCCCAGTTTGTGACGTCCGGAAGTCCCGAAAGGTGAGCCATGTGTCCCATGTTTGCGTTGGCATGGTCTATCGTGTGCCATAGAAATCCGCGATGGCCAGGTGCGCTGACGCTCGAGTACTTATGGGCTAGACTTAGCACCATTATGTGATCGATGTGGTCGGTCGGTGGTTGCCA
Source organism: uncultured Collinsella sp. (assembly GCA_900555355.1). Taxonomy (GTDB): domain Bacteria; phylum Actinomycetota; class Coriobacteriia; order Coriobacteriales; family Coriobacteriaceae; genus Collinsella. The sequence goes on along the minus strand of USKV01000307.1, from coordinate 1,754 downwards.
ATCGACCGATGTATATGACTTGAAGGTGCGTGCGTATGAGCCAAGAGATGATGGACAAGACCTGCCGCGGGTTTGCCGAGGCGCTTGCCGCGCGCGAGCCGGTTCCCGGCGGTGGCAGCGCGAGCGCCTTTGTGGGCGCGCTGGGCGCCTCGCTGTGCGGAATGGTTGCCCGCTACGGTGCGACCAATCCCGCGCTTGCTGATCGTGCGGATGACCTGGCGCGCGCGTTTGCTCAGGCTGATGAGCTGTCCCAGGAGCTTGTCGAGTTGGTTGCCGAGGACGTTCGTGCCTACGGGCAGGTGTCCGCGGCGTACGGTATTCCGCGTGACGATCCGGCTCGAGCGACCGCGATTCAGGATGCGCTGCATGTGGCCGCTATGCCGCCGTATCGCATTATGGATGCCTGCGGGCGTGCGCTGGCGCTGCTCGAGGACATGGCCGACAAGGGTTCGCGTCAGCTGCTGTCCGATGTGGCGTGCGGCGCCGTGTTCTGCCGTGCCGCTATGCAGGGCGCGAGCTTGACGCTCTTTGCGAACACCACGTCTATAAAAGATCGCGTTCGTGCTGAGGAGCTCGAGACGGCGTGTGATGAGTTGCTCGACACATGGTTGCCGCGCGCCGATGCGCTGGCGCGCCGCGCCTCCGACGCTGCTAGGAAGAGAGGATAGTCATGGCTGAACTGCTGAAGGGTGCTCCCGTTGCTCGCGCTTTGACCGAGGAACTTGCTGCTCGCTGCGCAGCCCTGCGCGAGCGGGGCGTTGTTCCGACGTTGGCTATCGTGCGTGTAGGTGAACGCGAGGATGACCTATCCTACGAGCGCGGTGCCCTCAAGCGCTGTGAAAAAGTGGGGATTGAGGCTCGTCGCGTTTTGCTTTCCGCCGATGTTTCGCAGGACGAGCTGTTGACGGCCATCGAGGACATCAATGCCGACCCCGCTGTTCATGGCTGCCTGATGTTTCGTCCGTTGCCCGCTGGGCTTGACGAGGATGCAGTTGCCGCGGCACTCAATCCTGCCAAGGATGTTGACTCCATGACGCCGGCCTCGCTGCTCACCACGCTCTCGGGGCGAGGCGAGGGCTTTGCTCCCTGCACGGCCGAGGCCGTGTTGACGTTGCTGGACCATTACGGCGTTGAGCTGGATGGGGCCAAGGTTGCTGTGGTCGGGCGCTCTCTGGTGATCGGGCGTCCTGTTGCCGCCATGCTTACGGCTCACAATGCCACGGTGACGACGTGCCATACGCATACTCGTGACTTGGCTGCCGAGTGCCGTTCTGCCGACATTGTTGTTGCCGCGGTTGGACGCGCACGCACGATTGGCGCGGATGCGGTTCGCGAGGGCCAGACGATCATCGATGTGGGCATCAACTGGGACGAGGCCGCCGGCAAGCTGGTCGGCCACCGCGAGGGCGTGCTGGTCGGCATCTCCTCCGGCGCTGCGATCTGGGCCGCCATCCAGCTGGCCAAGCGCCCCGAGAACAAGGGCAAGACCATCGTGGCCCTGCTGCCCGACACCGGTGATCGTTATCTGTCCACCCCGCTGTTCGCGGACTGATTGCAATAACAGGAAACCTTTGCTATAATAAAGGTACTGTTGCATACGAAGTGAAGGCCGTAGGGGCCGGACATGTCCGGCCCGCAGCTTTCCCGGCAATGCCCTGATAAGGCGAGGCCGCGGGCGAGGCATGCCTCGCCCCTACAACTCAAAAGCAAAAATGTGCAGCACGAAAGAACCGTGCTGCACATTTTTTTAACCA
>USKV01000306.1 GCA_900555355.1 uncultured Collinsella sp. | reverse complement strand
AGAAGGATACCGTCGACTGGCAGCCCAACTACGACGAATCGCTCGCCGAGCCCGTGGCACTGCCTGCGCGCTTCCCCAATTTGCTGGTCAACGGCAGCCAGGGCATCGCCGTCGGCATGGCCACCAACATCGCCCCGCATAACCTCGCCGAGGCGATCGAGGCCACCTGCTACCTGATCGACAACCCCGACGCCACCGTCGACGAGCTCATGCAGATCATGCCCGGTCCGGACTTCCCCACCGGCGCCATCATCATGGGCAGCGCCGGCATTAAGCAGAGCTACGAGACCGGCCGCGGCTCCATTACCGTGCGTGCCAAGGCACACGTGGAGTCCACCAAGACCGGTCGCAGCCGCCTGGTCTTTACCGAGATTCCCTACATGGTCAACAAAGGCACCCTGCAGGAGAAGATCGCCCAGCTCGTCAACGACAAGCGCATCGAGGGCATCTCGGATATGCGCGATGAGTCCAACCAGAAGGGTATCCGTCTGGTCATCGAGCTCAAGAAGGGCGTCATTCCGCAGGTCGTGCTCAACAACCTGTATAAGTACACCTCGCTGCAGACGACCTTTGGCGCCAACAACCTGGCGCTCGTCAACGGCGTTCCCAAATGCCTGAGCCTGCGCGAGATGCTGCAGCACTACATCGACCACCAGGTCGACGTCGTCACTCGCCGCACCCGCTTCGACCTTAAAAAGGCCCAGGCCCGCGCGCATATCCTTGAGGGCTACTTGATGGCCCTCGACCATATCGACGAGGTCATTAGCATCATCCGCTCCTCGCAGACCGACTCCGAGGCCAGCAGCCGCTTGATCGAGCGCTTTGGCTTTACGCCCGAGCAGACCACGGCCATCCTCGAGATGAAGCTGCGCCGCCTGACCGGCCTGGAGCGCGACAAGATCCAAGAAGAGTTGGACGGCCTGCGCCGCGCCATCGCCTACTACGAGGACCTGCTGGCGCATGAGGAGAAGATCCTGGGCGTCATCAAGGAAGAGATGCGCGAGATCTCCAAGAAGTTTGGCGACAAGCGCCGCACCGAGATCAGCCAGGTTGAGAAGGACCTGGATGTCGAGGACCTCATCGCCGACGAGGATATGGTCGTGACCATCACCCACACCGGCTACGTTAAACGTATCCCGGTGGCTGCCTACCGTGCCCAGAAGCGCGGTGGCAAGGGCGTGTCGGGCGTCAACCTCAAAGAGGACGATGTTATTGACGAGATGTTCATCGCGTCCACGCACGAGTACGTGCTGTTCTTCTCAAGTAAGGGCAAGGTCTATCGCCTGAAGGTGCACGAGCTGCCGGTGGGTACGCGCCAGGCGCGCGGTACCGCGATCGTCAACCTGCTGCCCTTCGAGGAAGGCGAGAAGATCGCGAGCGTCATCGGCTGCCGCGAGTTCCCGGCCGACGAGTACCTGATGTTTGCCACCAAGAGCGGCATGGTCAAGAAGACCGTGATGAGCGCCTACGACCGTAGCCGCCGCGACGGCCTGATCGCCATCAACCTGAGGGACGACGACGCGCTGCTCGCTGTACGTCGCGTGCGCGAGGGTGACAAGATTATCCTAGCCACCACCGCGGGCAAGGCGATCATGTTCTCCGAGGAGCAGGTGCGCGCCACCGGTCGCGATACCAGCGGCGTTCGCGGTATCGGCATGAAGGACGGCGTGAGCGTTCTGGGCATGGAAGTCACTAACGGCAACGGCGATCTGTTTGTCATCACCGAGCGCGGCTACGGCAAGCGCACGCCGGTCGCGGACTACCCAGAGCAGAATCGCGGCGGCCAGGGCGTCTACACCATCCAAATGACCGAGCGCAAGGGTAACCTCGCGGCCATGAAGACGGTGGGCCCGCAGCACGAGCTGTTCATCGTGACGGAGGGTGCGACGGTCATTCGCGTCAAGACCGACGAGATCAGCCAGACTGGCCGCGCCACCCAGGGCGTCAAGATGATGACCGTCGACGACAACGACCGCATCTGCGCCGTAGCGCGCATGACGGCCGCCAAAGAGAAGCCCGAAGGCGAAGGCGCCGAGGCCGCAGCCGACGCCGAAGAGGCCCCAGTCGACCTTGGCGACGGCAACGACATGCCAGAAGACCTCCTCGACGAGTAAGAGGCCCTAGCGATAGAAAATATCAGACCCCATATATCGGCGGTCGGCGCACTGCGCGCCGACCGC
>USKV01000305.1 GCA_900555355.1 uncultured Collinsella sp. | reverse complement strand
CCCCGTCCCAAAAAGACTACTCCCGGTGGGGGTCGAGCTACCATCCTAAAAGTAGTCAAAACAGCCACGTCCCAAAAAGACTGGGTATTGGGCGTTGACAGTTGGCGAGCCGTAGGTAAAATATCAACTTGTCCTGGGGACGTAGCTCAGTTGGGAGAGCGCTGCCGTCGCATGGCAGAGGCCGAGGGTTCGACTCCCTTCGTCTCCACCCTTGGATTTGATAAGCCGCTGACATTGTGTCGGCGGCTTTTTTTAAAAGAAAGGGCTATACCATGGCCGAGCTTGAGTCCCAACCATTGTCCGACGAGGAGCGCGCTGAGTTGGAAGAGCTCCGCGCTGAGAAGGCCCGCCGCGAGGCTCGGGAAGAGGCCCGTCGCGAGCGTGAGGAGCTGGCTGCCCTGCGCGCCGAGCGTGCGAAGGCCGAGGAGGTCGCCTCGAACGCCGCATCCGAGCGCAAGCCCGCGCCCGCACCCAAGCCCGCTGCTGCGAAGCCTGCACCTGCCGCGCCCAAACCTCAGCCTAAAAAGGCCGCTCGTCCCAAGTCCGTCGAGCCCAAGCCGAGCCGTGACGAGATGACCTTTGCCCAGCGCATGGTTGCCTCCAAGGAACCTACGGGCGAGAACGAGATCCCTGGCATGGCGCCGGCTCAAAAAATCATCATTGTCCTTGCCCTCATCGCGTTTGTCATCTTTATGGGCTACACGATCCTGACCAGCATGGGCCTGCTCTAACCGATTTGCATCGGGCGTCATGTCCGCATGCTCTGCTCTCGTCCAACCCTCAAATTCTGCACCACACATCTGAAAGGTCGCCCCATGGCTTTGACCGACATCTCGCATCCCACCGACATTGCAATGCTCACCGATCTGTACGAGCTCACTATGGCCCAGGGCCTGTGGGAGAGCGGCAAGGCCAATGAGCAGGGTTGCTTTACCGCGTTTTACCGCGACCATCCCTTTGGCAGCGCCTATGCCGTCATGTGCGGCACCGCCGAACTGCCCGAGCTGGTCGAGAACCTGCGTTTTACGCCCGAGGATATCGACTACCTCGCATCGCTTGAGGCCCCGGCCGGCGGCGCGATGTTCAAGTCCGCATTCCTCGACTACCTGCGCGATTTTCGTGCGCATGTAAATATCGACGCCGTCCCCGAGGGCGAGCTCGTCTTTCCGCGCGAGCCCATGGTGCGCGTCACCGGCCCGGCGCTGGAGTGCCAGCTGCTCGAGACCGCGCTGCTCAACATCGTCGGCTTCCAGACGCTCGTCGCCACCAAGACGGCGCGCGTGGTGTTGGCGGCCGACGGTCGCCCCGTGGCGGAGTTTGGCCTGCGCCGAGCCCAGGGTCCCGATGGCGGCCTGGCCGTTGCGCGCGCGAGCTACGTTGCCGGCTGCTCGTCCACGTCTAACGTGCTTGCAGGGCGCCGTTACGGCATCCCCGTCTTTGGCACGCACGCGCACAGCTGGGTGATGAGCTTCGATTCCGAGCTCGAGGCCTTCCGTGCCTTTGCCAAATCGAGCCCCAAGAACTGCACGCTGCTCATCGACACCTATGACGTGCGCGAGGGCTGTGAACATGCCATTACGGTTGCCAAGGAGATGGAGGCGGCGGGCGAGCGCCTGTCGGCCATTCGCATCGACTCGGGCGACCTGGCTAAGTTGTCCAAGTATGTCCGCGGCCGTTTTGACGCCGAGGGCCTGCCCTATGTGGGGATCTCGGTTTCTAACGATCTGGATGAGTACACGATTCAGTCGCTGCTCGACCAGGGCGCGCCCATCGATAGCTTTGGCGTGGGTACCAAGCTTGCGACCTGCTACGATCAGCCGGCGCTGGGCGGCGTGTACAAGCTTTCCGCCCGCCGTGCGAGCGAGGCAGATCCATGGACTCCGGTGGTCAAGCTCTCCGAGCAGCCCTACAAGCGCACGATCCCGGGTGTGCAACGCGTGCGTCGTTATTACGACGGCTTTGGCGGCCCGGTCTGCGACATGATCTACGACGAGGACCATCTGGCGGGGGAGGGCGCCGCGCGCGGCAATACCCTCGTGGCCGTGAATGATGCCGCCCTGGTGACCGACGTGTCCGAACTTGAGTATCGCGAGCTGCTGGTGCCGATCGTGCGCGACGGCAGCGCGGTGGCTCCGCGTGAGAGCATCAGGGACGCGCGCGAGCGCTGTGATTGGGCACTCGATC
>USKV01000304.1 GCA_900555355.1 uncultured Collinsella sp. | reverse complement strand
AGACCTGCCTCGCATCGCCGAGCTGGGCTTTACGGCCATCTACCTCAACCCCATCTTTGAAGCCGCGAGCAACCACCGCTACGACACGGCCGACTACACCAAGATCGACCCGATTCTGGGCACCGAGCAGGACTTTACCGAGCTGTGCCAGGCAGCCGAGAAGCTGGGCATCTCCATCATCCTGGATGGCGTCTTCAACCACACGGGCGACGACTCGATCTATTTCAACCGCTACGGCAGCTACCCCGGCGTGGGTGCCTGGCAGAGCGAGGATTCGCCGTGGCGCGATGCGTTTACCTTCCATGAGGACGGCTCATACGACTGCTGGTGGGGCGTGGGCAACATGCCGGCCATCAACGAGAAGTCCGAGCTGGTGCGCGAGAGGCTCCTGGGCAAGGACGGCGTGATCCGCAAATGGCTGCGCGCCGGTGCCCATGGTTGGCGCCTGGACGTCGCCGACGAGCTTTCTGACGACTTCCTGGCCGAGATCAAGAAGGCCGTACTTGCCGAAAAGCCCGACGCGCTGTTGCTCGGCGAAGTCTGGGAAGACGCCTCCAACAAGATTAGCTACGGCCATCTGCGCCGCTACCTGCAGGGCTCCGAGCTGGACTCTGCTATGGATTACCCCTTCCGCGACATGGTCATCGGCTTTTTGATGGGCTACAAGAACGCCTACGAGGCCGCCGAGGATATCGAGACCCTGCGCGAGAACTACCCGAGCGAGGCATTGTCCTGCGCGCTCAATCTGCTTTCGAGCCACGACCGTCCGCGCATCATCTCGGTGCTCGGCGGCGGCCCCGACGAGTCGCAGCTGCCCGAGTGCGAGCGCAGCAAATGGCGCCTGGACGAGAACTCGATGGGCCTGGCCAAGAGCCGTTTTTGGCTTGCAACGCTCATGCAGATGACCTTCCCCGGCGTGCCTTCGATCTACTACGGCGACGAGTACGGCCTGGAGGGCCTGACCGATCCGGGCAATCGCCGCACGCTGCCGACCAAGGACCAACTGCACGACTTCGACACCCTGGCTATTCTCAAGAACGCCTCCGCCGTACGCCGCGCACTGCCATTTATGATCGGCGGCGAGATCAAGGCCTTCGCGCTCAACGACGAGGTGCTGGCATACAACCGCACGGGCAAGGATGGCGAGTCCGCGACGGTTATCATCAACCGCAGCCTGCGCAATTCGCACCGCGTGACGATTCCAGCGCTCGGCGAATGTGCAAGTGACGTGATTAGCGGTCACGAGTGCGAGATCCACAACGGTACGGTCACGCTCGATCTGTATCCGCTGGGCTCGTCGATCATCTATCACCACGCCGAGCAGCGCCTGCAGGAGCCGCTCGATCACGGCGCGGGCGTCGTGTGCCATATCACCTCGGTGCCCACCGACGACGGCAAGCCCGGCACGATTGGTGCGCCCACGCGTCGCTTTATCGATCATCTGGCCGCTATGGGCATGCGCTACTGGCAGGTCCTACCCGTCAATCCGACGGACTTCTTCCGCTCTCCTTACGCTGGGCCTTCGGCCTTTGCGGGCAATATTGACCTGCTGCCCGAGAGCCAAGAGGAACTTGCGGACGACTTTGAGGCTTGGAAGGCCCGTGGCGGCGAGGATGCAGATCCGCTGTACACGGCGTTTAAGCATCGCAACGCCGATTGGCTCGAGAAGTACTGCGTCTACATGGCCGTCAAGAAGTACTTTGAAGGCGAATCGCGTCACGATTGGCCGGCCGATGTCGCGCGCTACAACGAGCATCTGATCGATGACAAGCGCTTCCACGACGAGGCAGAGCTGCAGGCGTACATGCAGTACCGCTTTGACCTGGCTTGGTGCGAGCTCATGAACTACGCGCACAAGAAGGGTATCGAGGTTATCGGCGACATTCCAATGTATGTTTCGGACGATTCGGCCGATGCGTGGAGCGAGCCCGAGAACTTCTGGCTGTCCGATACCGGCAAAGCGATTGAGATCTCTGGCGCGCCGCCCGACAATTTTGCGCCCGAGGGCCAGGTGTGGGGCAACCCCACCTTCCGTTGGGATCACATGAAGGAGAACGGCTACCGCTGGTGGATGGACCGTCTGCGTCGCGCGTTCTCGCTCTACGACCGCGTGCGCCTGGACCACTTCCTGGGATTCCACAGCTACTTTAGCATTCCCGCGGGCAAGGCCTGCGCCGACGGCCGCTGGTTGGCGGGCCCGGGCAAGGA
>USKV01000303.1 GCA_900555355.1 uncultured Collinsella sp. | reverse complement strand
CTACGTGGCTCAGCTTGCCGCTGCGGCGAAATCACAAATGGAATAGGGGTTGCGGTGAGAGAGGAGAGCCCCCGACAAGGTATGAGGAGGCCCGACTCGGACCGTGCTTCCTCACGTCGCACCACACCGCGTTCCGGCCGCGGCGGGCAGTCGTTTAGCGAACGCTATATTGCCGGCGTTCCCGCCCGTATCATGCGCCCCCGTTTGATATTCATGGCCTGCTTGTTTACCTTGGTATGCTTTGGCCTGCTGATGGTGTACTCGGCGTCTTCGGTCGAGGCGCTGCACGAGAATGGCTCGGCGACGTTTTTTCTGGGTCGACAGGCCGCGTTTGCCGTGGTCGGTGTTCTGGCGCTGATTGCCATCGTGCGCGTTTTGCCGGACAGCTGGTTTGGGGAGGATGTGCTCAGGATCTTTCTTATCGGCATGATAGGGCTACTGCTTCTGGTGTTCTTGGTGGGCAGCGGCAGCCGCGGCGCCACGCGCTGGCTCAACATCGCCGGCATTCAGTTCCAGCCTTCCGAGTTTTTAAAGCCATTTGCCATTGCGTATTCGGCCATCATGCTTGATCGCTTCTTTTCGCCCGGTGGCAACATCAACGAATTCCTTCGCAAGATGGGCATCTACCTTGGCATTTCGCTCTTTCTGATCTTTATCCAGCCCGATTTCGGTACTGTCCTGATCATCCTGTTGACCCTCATGTGCATGGCGTTGTTTGCGGGTCTCGACCCCAGATTTATCATCGGCGTGCTAATCTTCGGCATTCTCGTGATCGTGATTGCGCTTGTCGCAGAGCCGTACCGTATGGTGCGTATTCAGGTTGCCTTGAACCCTTGGGCCGACGAGTATGGTGACGGCTATCAGGCCACGCTTGCCATCATGGCCTTTGCCTCGGGCGGTCTGTTCGGCCGTGGCATCGGCAACTCAACCATGAAGTACTCGTATCTGCCCGAGGCGCACAATGACTACATCCTGGCTATCATTGGCGAGGAAGTCGGCTTTGTCGGAACCGTGCTGTTCTTCTTGGTGTTTGCGATGCTGATCTACTCGGCGTTTCGCATTGCCGAGCAGGCGACCGATCGTCGGGGCGCGCTCATGGCGTCTGGCTCCGCGGTCATTCTCGCAGTGCAGTTTTTGATTAACGCGCTGGGCATCCTCAACGTGTTTCCCATGACGGGCAAACCGTTGCCGTTTATTAGCTACGGCGGTTCGTCGATTATTGTGTCGCTTATGCTTGCCGGGTTGATCCTGCGCGTATCGTACGAGAGCGCCCGCCGCGATGAGTATGACCGCCGCCGTGAGAGCTTTGCCGTTATGGACGAGAGCACCGCCGGCGTAGCCCATGTGCGCGGTGAACGACCTTCGCGTAGCGGCTTTACCGTTCTGGATGGTTCTGCATCCGAGCCGGCAGCTCGTCCACGCCCGCGAATGGCTCCGCAAGGTCGTCCGCAGCGCCCCAGCCCTCGCAACGCGGGCGGCGGATATAATCGAATCGATTTGAACTCGGACCCGTCGGCGCGTCTGCGTACCGACGACCAGGGACCGCGTGTACGAAGGGACTACCATGACCGATAAAATGACCGTTGCTATTGCAGCCGGCGGCACGGCAGGACACATCAACCCCGCGCTCGCCTTGGCCGAGGAGCTGCGTGACCGCGGTCATCACGTTGTGTTCGTGGGCCAATCGCGCAAGCTCGAGGGTCGTCTGGTCCCCGAGGCTGGGTTTGATTTTGTGCCCATTACGGTCACGGGCTTCGACCGCTCCCGTCCTTGGACGGCGCTGACCTCGCTGTGTCGCGTCAACAAGGCGAAGCGCGCGCTTGCCCGTCACTTCTCGAAGGTCGGTAAGCCCGATGCCGCTATCGGCTTTGGCGCTTACGTTGAGGTCCCGCTGCTGGGTTGGTGCAAGGGCGCCGGCGTTCCGTATCTGCTGCACGAGCAGAACTCTGTTCCGGGTCTGGCCAATAAGATGATGAACTCACATGCCGCCCGCGTGTGCATTTCGGTACCTGCGGCCCGTGCGGTCTTTGAGCTCGAGGGCGACCCCGACCATGTGCTCATGACGGGCAATCCCGTGCGTCGTTCGGTAATCGAGGGCGATCGCGCTCGCGGTCGCAAGACGCTCGGGGTGCCCGAGGACGCGACACTTCTGCTCGTCTTTGGTGGTTCGCTCGGTGCCCAGCATCTTAATGAGCGCGTGGCTTCGCTCAAA
>USKV01000302.1 GCA_900555355.1 uncultured Collinsella sp. | reverse complement strand
CCCGAGCCGGTGCGCGAGTCGATGCAGCGCACGTCGAGCTCGTGGGTATCGGCCACCTGGCACGCGTTGGCGTAGCAGGCAGACCACTCGCTGCATAGCGAGATAAAGATGGCGCTGTCGTGGCCGTCGGCGAGCACGCGATCAAAGAGCGCCTTGAACTCACCAGCGCTCGGCTGCGAGGTGTGCGGCAGCTGCTCGGAGCCTGCCATGCGGGCGACGTATTCCTCGGCGGTGATCTGCACCTGGTCGAGCAGGTCCTCACCTTCGATAATTACATGCAGCGGAATCACGTAAATGCCGAGCTCTTGGGCGCGGGCGGGGGAGATGTCCGACGTGGAGTCGGTTATGATGGCAAAAGACATAATTGCACCTTTCGTTGGGGCGCTTGCGCGCCGCCTTCTGAGAGCAAAGTGCGACAAGTATAGTGGAGTCGTTCCACATTGCCAGCTTTAATTGTTGAATAGTCAACAGTTTGAAGTGTAAGTGTGGAAATCACCAACTGGGGAAGAGGGATGCCGATGGAGGTGCTGGAGATATGCAGACGGCCGATTGTGCTGTTCGATTTTGACGGCACGGTGGCAGATACGGGCCGGGCGGTGATGACCTCGACGCGCAAGACGCTGGCTGCGCGCGGGTTTTCTGAGGCGCAGATGGGTGACCTGCGCCGCATGATCGGGCCGCCCCTGTGGAAGAGCTTCCACGACTTTTACGGCTTTTCCCGCGAGGAGTCGCTTGTGGTGGCCGACGAGTACCGTGCCTTTTTTGATGAGCTGGGGCCGGAGGAGTACCCCGTGTTCGATGGGATTCCCGAGCTGCTGGATGGGTTGACCGCCCAGGGCAAGCGTATGGCTGTGGCGACGTCGCGCATGGAGGCGAAGTGCATCGATATGGTGCATGAGCTGTGGCTTTGCCAGTTCGAAGCCGTGGTTGGCATGAATCCGCCGCAGGGGCGCGAGACCAAGGCCGATTCGGTCCGCGACGCGTTGGCGGCCTTGGGTGCGGCCGCGGGCGATGCCGTGATGATCGGCGATCGCTTTAACGACGTCGAGGGCGCGCACGCGATGAGCGTGCCGTGCATTGGTATCTATTCGGGCGCGGCGGCGCCGGGCGAGCACGAGGCGGCGGGTGCCGATGCAGTGGTGCACTCGGTGGCCGAGCTTGCTAAACTTTTCGCTATATAAGTATTTGATGTGAGGGGCGGGCACGCTCGCCGCTCATTGGTAAGGAGGTCGTCCATGAATCAGGTGGAGCAGAGCGTTGCCGAGTATGTCGACGAGGTCTGGGAGGATGTCGTCGCCGATATCGAGCAGCTGGTGAGTTATCCGTCCGTGGCAGTTTCTGCCGATGTGGAGCCCGGCGCGCCGTTTGGCCGCCCGGTCCGTGACGCGCTCGATTGCGCGCTCGGCATCGCGCAGAAGCTCGGCTATCAGACGAGCGACGACGAGGGCTATGTGGGAATCGCCGATATCCCGGGCCGCGGCGACAAACAGCTCGCGACTATCTGCCACGTGGACGTGGTTCCCGCCGGCCCTGGCTGGAACACCGACCCGTTCACCATGGAGCGCCGCGAGGGCTGGCTGCTCGGTCGCGGCGTGATTGACGACAAGGGCCCGGCTGTGCTGTCGCTCTACGCCGGCGCCTATCTGCTCAAGCACGGCATCACCCCGCGCTATACCTTCCGCGCGCTGCTGGGCTGCGATGAGGAAGTGGGCATGTCCGACGTTCACCATTATCTGGAGAACCACGCGAACCCCGACTTTCTGTTTACGCCCGATGCCGAGTTCCCGGTCTGCAATGCCGAGAAGGGCCAGTTTGGGGCGACGTTCGTGAGCCCCAAGATCGACGGCGGGCGCATCGTGTCGTGGAGCGGCTCCGAGGCGAGCAATGCCATTCCGTCGCAGTCCATCTGCGAGCTTGCGATTGCCGCCGATGAGCTGCCGGCGCCCGTTGAGAACGTCGACCGCCTGGAGATCACGGCGCTTGATAACGGGCATGCGCAGATTTTCGCCCACGGTATTGGCGGCCACGCTTCGATGCCTGAGGGCACCATCAACGCCGTCGGCCTGATCGTGGCGTATCTGCGCGAGGCCGAGGACACGTTTGGTGCGCGCGACGAGCGCCTGCTGACGCCTGCCGAGCACGAGTTCGTCAAGTTCCTGGCCTTTGTGCATGCGGATGCCTATGGTCGCGGCCTGGGTATCGATGCGACGAGTCCGGCGT
>USKV01000301.1 GCA_900555355.1 uncultured Collinsella sp. | reverse complement strand
CGCGCTGGTATACGGCGGCTCCAAGTCGGGCCTGATGGGTGCGCTCGCCGATAGCGTACTCGAGGCGGGTGGACACGTGACGGGTGTTGAGCCGAGCTTTTTTATCGAGGCAGAGTTTCAACATGACGGTATCGATGACCTCATCGTGACGAGCGATATGGCGGAGCGCAAGGCCAAGATGATTGAGCTCGGCGATGCGTTCATCGCCTTTCCCGGTGGGACGGGCACGCTCGAGGAGATTGCCGAGGTCATGTCCGCGGTGTCGTTGGGACACCTGAGTGCTCCGTGCATCCTGTATAACCTGGACGGTTACTACAACGACCTCAAGGCGCTGCTCGGGCACATGATTGATAAAGGACTTTCGAGCCCGAGGCGCCAGCACGGCATCTACTTTGCCGACGACTTGCGCGAGATTGCCTCGATTATCAACGGATAAGTCTTGAGCCTGCCCCACTATGACTCCCAATGGTGCCGTTTGCGGCGCAGATGGTTGGCTCGTTCGGACAACGCTCGCTCTACAATAAAACGTATCTATGTCGACTTTGACCGCGGGAGGACCCGATGGATAACCTTGCCAAACCCACAAACCGCGCGCTCTTTTTAGTTAGCGTTGCCGTGACCGGTGCGTTCGCAGGTGCCGCGGTCTGGCTGTTCTTTTTTGCGATGGAGCACGGTGTCGACTATCTATGGACCGAGATTCCGCACGCGCTGGGCGTCTCTTCGCCCGAGCTTGCCAGCGGCCCGTTTGGCTTTTTGCCGTACCCGTTTTTTGTCTGCCTGCTGGGCGGTCTGTTAATCGGTCTGTACGAAAAGATGACAGGCACCAAGACCGATGACCTCAACCAGGTGATGGCTAAGGTTAAGCAAGACGGGCGCTACCCGTACGACAACCTGGGCAAGCTTTCGCTCGCGGCATTGCTGCCGCTGCTGTTTGGCGGAAGCATTGGACCGGAGGCCGGCCTGACCGGCGTTATCGCGGGTCTGTGCAGCTGGGTCGGCGACCGCATGCGTCGCTTTGGCGCCGAGTTTAGGGAGCTCACGCTGCTGGGTACCCAGGCTGCCCTGACGGCGCTCTTTACCGCGCCCGTCTTTGGCTTTGTGGCACCGCTTGCCGGTAGCGCCGACGGCGACGAGGGCTCTGCGTCTGACGAGATCACCATCAGGCTGCCCAAGGCACAGAAGACGGTGGTCTACGGCATTGCGATTGCCGGCGGCCTGGGCACCTACCTGCTGCTCGGCCAGCTCATGGGCGGCGGCATGGGTATGCCGAGGTTCGAGGCTGCCGTGGTGGGCAACCTGGAGCTTACCTGTCTCATCCCGCTGGCGTTGGTCGGCACCGTATGCGGCTGGCTGTACTTTGTCTCTGAGCACGCGAGCGAAGCGCTTGCTCATGCAATAGGGGCGCGCCCTGTCGTCAAAGCCATGCTGGCCGGTCTGGCGCTCGCCATCTGCGGCACGGTCCTGCCCTACACCATGTTTGCCGGCGAGACCCAGGCCGACGTGCTCATGGAAACCTACCTGACCATCCCCGCCGGCGTGCTGATCGCGACCGGTCTTGTTAAGGCCATGCTGACGCCCGCCCTCATCAACTTGGGCTGGCGCGGTGGCCACTTCTTCCCCGTTATCTTCTCGGGCGTGAGCCTGGGCTATGGCCTTGCTATCCTCACCGGCGCCGATCCGGTCTTTTGCGTCGCCGTCTGCACGGCCTCGACGATGGGCGCCGTTATGCGTCAGCCCGTCATGGTCGTGGGCTTGTTGCTCATGTGCTTCCCGCTCAAAGGCATCGTCTGTATGGTCATCGCCGCCGTCATCGCTGCCGGTATTCCGCTGCCCAAGCCGCTGCGCAAGTAGCACGGTAGCGCGCAGTCAGTACAAACATCTCAAGTCCGGTGCGGGCGCTGTGTCACGGATTTGCGGGTGGACTGGATTTCGTTCGGTATCGGCGCTACTTCCAAATTGCAAGCGCGGCGGTGCCCAGTACGATGAGGGCGAGACCGATGGCGCTGCGGCGGGAGAGTTTTTCGTTGAATGCCAGGCGCGCAAATAGCACCGATACGACAATCGATAGTTTGTCGATCTGCACCACGACACTCACCTGGCCTGCAGCGATGGCATAGTAATAGAGCAGCCACGATGCTCCAGTCGCGATGCCCGATGTTGCGAGAAATGTGAGTTCGCGCCGGTCAACGTGCGTGACCTGCTCCAGTTTTCCCTTGGCTG
>USKV01000300.1 GCA_900555355.1 uncultured Collinsella sp. | reverse complement strand
ACACGCATAAAAAGCCTCCCATTTCTCATGTCCAAGAAATGGGAGGCAGTTCATTATGGGCCTGGGGCGCCTGTCTTTTAAAGGTAGATTTTTGGGAGGCCGGCACTTGGAGACGTTCCTTTAGTGCCGGCACTTTAGGAACGTCCCCAAGTGCCGGCTGTGGGACGGAGGGATTCCGCGTCCGCCTTTTCGGCGGCCGCGCCCCGCTGCGTCGCTTCGCTCCTTGCGTGCTGCGCTGGAAAACGCTTCGCGTTTCCTCGGCTTCGCACCCTTGCGGGTTCGAATCCCTCCGCTTGCCCACATAAAAGCGCCCTGGGCCGTTATGGGCTCAGGGCGCTCAGTTTTAATGGCTGGGACGGAGGGATTCGAACCCCCAACAGCCGGCACCAAAAACCGGAGTTCTACCGTTGAACTACGTCCCAATGTGTGGTGTTGCCCAAAAGCAACTCGTTTAGTTTACCTAATCTGCGAGGGCATCGCAAACGCCGTCGAGCAGGCGTACGGCGAGTGTCTGCGCGTCGCTGGCCGTGAAGGTGCCGTTGTAGCGCGTCATGCCGGTGAGCTCAATGCGGATGCGTGCCGGCTTTTGCTGCGCGGCGACATTGGCGGTGCGGATGCGCTGGGCCAGGTTGTGGCACTCGGCGAGGGCAATCGTGGCGCGCGGAGCGGCGTCGACGGGTAGCTCGTCGCTTGCGATTTCGAGTACCAGGTCGACATCGGTCGGGACCTCGGAGTCGCAAAGCATCATGCCGCTGTTGTCGGTCGTCGCCGTGGCGATGTTCCACATGCGCGATGCTACGCTGCGCGCGATGGGGTCCTCGCCAATGACGGCAATCTGGAAACGCTCGAGTACGTTGGCCGCGCGGGCAAAGCCGATGCGCGATTCGGCCTCGGTCACCGAAGGTTTACCCTCCCACACGTGGTGCAGGCGGTTGATATAGGCGTAGGTATCCTGGAAAGCCATACCGTCGGCAAACAGACCGACGTTTTCCTGGAACTGCTGAAGGGCCGCCTCGGTGTGAGGGCCAAAGTAGCCATCGTCCTCGCCGCAGGCAAAGCCCAAAACGTTGAGAGCGCGCTGCAGGGCCTGCACATCGGCGCCATGGAAATTGGGCATGCGCAGATAGAGAGTGCGGTCGCCCAGCTTATACGAAGCGTCTACAAGGGCGCTCCAGCAGGGGATATCGACGGCATGACCGGCAGCAAGGCCGCTGTCGAGCCTGAAGGTGCTGACGGCCTGCTCAGTGGTGGCTCCAAAGTACTTGTCGGTGACTTCGGCGGCATCAATCGTGTAGCCGAGCTGCAGGAGACGAGACTGCACGTCTTCGACGGCTGCTCCTTGCATGCCCGTTGTAATAGGTTCCATGAACGAACCCCTTTCGGCGTACCATTCGTACTATTTGAGCGTCTGTCGGATAGACAACGCAAAGGGATGCATAAACATGCACTCAACAGTGTAGCAAGTTGTGCCTAAATACGCTGCTGACAGGTTTTATAACCCCCGTTAGTTAAGGCGCTCCACAAAGAAATCTGCCATGGAGAGGAACAGTTCGCGTGCGTGCGAATCAAGCTCAACGTCCTCGATAGCGGCCTTGTCTTTGGCGGTCAGATCCAGCGCGTAGGCGTGGGCGAAATCGATCGAGCCGGTCTCCTGGAAGATTTCCACGGCACGTGCGAGTTGCGCGGGGTCCTCGGTGCCCGAGGAAAGGATCGCCTCGACCTCGTCGTGATAACGCTCGTCTGACAGGGCGTGCACGGCGACGAGGGTGCGCTTGCCCTCTGTAATATCGGTGCGGAAGTCCTTGTTGGCGGCCTCCTTGGTGCCGATCAAGTTGAGCAGATCATCTTGGATCTGGAAGGCAAGGCCCGTGTGCAGGCCAAAGGCGCGCAGTGCCTCAATCTGCTCCTCGCTGCCTCCGCCAATGATGGCTCCGGTGGCAAGTGGCGTGGCTCCGCTGTAGTACGCGGTCTTGTGCGTCGCCATGTCCAGATAATCGTCGACCGAGATGTCAAAGCGCCCATCGCGGACCCAGCCCAAGTCGAGCGCCTGGCCCTCGATGGTGCGAACGATCATCTCGGTGAGCTCGTGGAGCACACGGAGTTTCACGTCTGCCTCGAGTGCGGGGTCGTCGAGAACCGTCTTGGTGACCATGGTGAGCGCCAGATCGCCGCAGTTGATGGCAAGGCCCGTGCCCTCGGTAAGGTGCATGCAGGGCTTGCCTCGACGAA
>USKV01000299.1 GCA_900555355.1 uncultured Collinsella sp. | reverse complement strand
GACGATGCGGGGCGCGCGGATAAACGTCAGCGGCACTTCACCGTCGATGCCGGCTACCTGTCCCTTGGTTCGAAAGCTGCCGAGCTGCCTGCCGTAGGCATTGCGCTCGACAAGCACATCCATGGTTGCCAAACGGGGCGTGCCCTTATCGTCATGGGCGGCAAGGTCGTGAGCCAGCAGAATCAGGCCGGCGCAGGTGCCCAGGACGGGCATGCCTTCAGCGATACGGGCACGAAGCTCCTCGAGCATGCCCAACTCATCAAGCAGCTTCCCTTGAACGGTAGACTCGCCGCCGGGAAGTACTAGACGGTCAAAGTCCTGCTGCAAATCGGCCGCCTGCCTCAGCTCAATACAGTGTGCGCCCAGCTCGGACAGCCTCGCCTCGTGCTCGGCAAAAGCACCTTGGACCGCCAGCACGGCGACCGTCTGGTCTGCGTAATCGCTCATGCGCGATCCTTTCTGCTGGACTAGCGTCCGCGCTCCTCCATGATGATTTCAATCTCGTCGGCGTTGATGCCGACCATGGCCTCGCCCAGGTCCTCCGAAAGCTCGGCGATGAGCTTGGCATCGGTGAAGTTTGCCACGGCCTTGACGATGGCGGCGGCGCGCTTGGCCGGGTCGCCGCTCTTAAAGATGCCCGAGCCCACAAAGACACCTTCGGCACCCAGCTGCATCATCAGCGCGGCGTCGGCGGGGGTTGCTACGCCGCCGGCGGCAAAGTTCACGACGGGAAGCTTGCCCGTGGCGTGGACATCGCGCACCAGCTCGACCGGAACCTGCAGCTGCTTGGCAGCCTCAAAGAGCTCGTCGTCACGCAGGGCAACAACGTCGCGGATCTGCTTTTGGATCTTGCGCATGTGGCGCACAGCCTGGACGACGTCGCCCGTGCCCGGCTCGCCCTTGGTACGAATCATCGTGGCGCCCTCGGCAACACGGCGCAGCGCCTCGCCCAGGTCGCGGGCACCGCAGACAAACGGGACGTCAAACTGGGTTTTGTCGATGTGGTAGACATCGTCGGCGGGGGAGAGAACCTCGGACTCATCGATGTAGTCGATATCGATGGCCTGAAGGACCTGCGCCTCGACGATGTGACCGATGCGGCACTTGGCCATGACGGGGATGGAGACGGCCTCTTGGATGCCCTTGATCATCTTGGGGTCGCTCATGCGCGAGACGCCGCCTGCGGCACGGATGTCGGCCGGGATGCGCTCGAGTGCCATGACGGCGCAGGCGCCCGCCTCCTCGGCGATGCGTGCCTGCTCGGGCGTGGTGACGTCCATGATGACGCCGCCCTTGAGCATCTGCGCGAGCTCGCGATTGAGTTTGACGCGATCGGCCTTGCTGGTCTGTTCTGCCATGGTTGCTCCCTTGGTTGGCATGTGCATTGCTTGACGGAACATCCTATCGGGGAGCTGGGTATGGCGAAATACTCAGATTTCGAGATAATGACAAGGTCAGACTAATACCAGATTGAATGACTTAATAAGGTCAGGTGATAGGCTCATGCTTGACTACAATTTGGAAAAACGCGGCGGAGCATCGCTCTATGAGTATGTTTACCAGCAAATTCGAGATGATATCGTTGCTGGACGCATTGCGGCGGGGGAGCATTTGCCGTCTAAGCGCGCCTTTGCCAGTCATCTGGGAATCAGTGTCATTACCATCGAGAATGCATATAGCCAGTTACTTGCCGAGGGCTATATTTGCTCAAAGCCGCGTCGTGGCTACTACGCTTGTGAGCTTCCGGATGCACCGGTTTTGCCTTTGGCTACGGGGAACATCGACCGAGATGCCGTCTCTGTGGGCCCCAGCGCGCATGATGTCAACGGACAGGTCGAGCGATTCGATGCACTTTCTCCTTCCGCTTTGGAGGCGGCGCGGCTTTGGCAAAGCGCACTGCGGGCGACGCTGGCATCCGAAGATGAGCGCGAAATCTTCTCACCCGCACCGGCACAGGGCACCGCTCGGCTACGACGCGCAATCGCTCACCACCTGCGCGGGACAAGGGGTATGAATGTCGACCCCAACAACATTGTTATCGGTGCGGGCGCCCAGCTGCTCGATACCATGTTGGTTCAGCTGCTTGGAGCCGACAGGGTGTATGCCGTTGAGGACCCGGGCTATTTGCGCCTGACGCGCATCTATCAGGCTATGGGCTGCAAAGTTCGACATGTCCCGTTGGATGACGACGGCGTGGACCTGAGCGCTCTGCAGAAAACCGGGGCCGATGTCCTTCACC
>USKV01000298.1 GCA_900555355.1 uncultured Collinsella sp. | reverse complement strand
AGAAGATGCTTGCGGGGTTGAAGTTGTAGCGCAAAAAGGCCAGACAGGCGCCAAAGAGCGCAATGGAGAGCGCTGCGGCGTCGATGCGGCCCGAGAGAACGGCCATCGAAAACATGGTGAACGACGCGATGCCGCAGATGCCCGTGGCCAAGCCGTCGAGGCCGTCGATGAGGTTAATGATGTTGGTGAATGCCACCAGATAGATCACGGTAATGGGGTAGGCGAGCCATCCGAGCATGATCTCGCCGGGAGCAAACGGGTTGACGATGACGCCGATCCGCAGGCCGCCCATGCAGGCGATAAGCGCGGCGAGGACCTGTCCGGCCAGCTTTTGCTTGGGCGTGAGCTGGAAGACGTCGTCGATAGCGCCGGTCGCAAAGATGACGGTAAAGGAGAGCGCCAGCATGGGATAGCTAATGTGAAGGCGCGGGTGCGGCACCAAAACGGGCGGCCAGCCTAGGTGCCAGGTGCCTAGGATTTGCACAATGCAGGCAACGACCAGGCCCAAAAACACCGCCGCTCCGCCCAAACGTGGGATGGGCCTGGTGTTGATGCGGCGCTTAGAAGGATAGTCGACGGCATCGAGCTTAATTGCCAAGCGCTTGACCAAGGGGACCGTGAGGAAGGTCGTGATAAAGGCCGCCGCTGCCACGCATAGGTACGGTATGTAGCTCGGGGATGAAGCCATGAATCTAAAAACCGCCAAGCGTCGAAGGAAAAGGTCAAAGGTTGCTACGCGGAAATGGCATAGCTGTCCCATGATACTCGACCGAGGGGGGTGCGGAGGTTTGCACCGTGCGATTATCACGCGCATACCAGATATTGGGATGTTGTCGATGGCTTGTCGGGATGCCGGCGGGGATCCATATGGACTGTAATGGTGATTTTCGGCAAAAGAAAACCACCCCCCACGTTACGAAAATGAACCCACCTAAAACAGGTGGGTGCCCTCATCGACCGTTCCAGCGTCCTTAACAACGAAGGATACCTGTACTAGGTACGACTGTGTGGGCTCCCTAAATAAACGCGACGGTTCACCCAGTTGCTCCGCGGGGGGCGGAATACCTACATCATAAAGCGGCACTTTATTGATTCCAGTCTTGACATTACAAAAATCGTGTCGGACGATTACGGCGCCTTGGGCTCGAGCCGTCTGTGGGGTTGATCCCTTTACGTTTGAGCTGCTGAATCGTTGTTTTGGAGCATGGTTTTATGCCGACGTCGTTGACCGAACTTTTTTCGCCCGCCTGCCATTTGTGTCCGCGCCGTTGCGGTGCGGCGCGCGATGAGGGCGCGCACGGCGTCTGCGGTGCTAACGACACGCTCAAGGTGGCCCGCGCCGCGCTTCATATGTGGGAGGAGCCGCCTATCTCGGGCGAGGCCGGTTCGGGCACGATCTTCTTTAGCGGCTGCTCGCTCAAATGTATCTACTGCCAGAACCACGAGATCTCGACCGGCAATTTTGGCCTTGAGATTTCGCCTGAGCGCCTGGTCGAGATTATGCTGGAACTGCAGGACCAGGGTGCCAACAACATCAATTTGGTGACGGCGACGCACTATGCGCACCTGTTGCCTGCCGCGATTGCCGCGGCACGGGCGCGCGGACTGGTTATCCCAATCGTCTACAACACGAGTGGTTACGAGCGCGCGAGTGCCGTGGCGGCGCTGGGCGACCTGGTCGATGTGTGGCTCACCGACTTTAAATATGCCGATGCCGGGCTTGCGCAGTCGCTCTCTCATATTCAGGACTACCCGCGTGTGGCCGTGTCGGGCCTGGCTCAGATGGCGCGCGAGATTAAGCGCCGCGGGGGAGAGCTGGTGGACGAGGACGGGCTCATGAAGCGCGGCATCATCGTGCGTCACCTGGTGCTGCCGGGTCATGCGGACGATTCGTGCCGCGTGCTGGACCTGGTGTGGCAGGCGGTGGGCGACGTGCCGATTTCGGTCATGAACCAGTACACGCCCAATGCGCTCATGCGCGAGCAGGGCGGCGACCTGGCACGCGCCGTGACGCGTGAAGAGTACGAGCAGGTGCTCGACCATGCCGACGACCTGGGTTTTACGACGATGTTCTGGCAAGAGGGCGGCGCGGTAGACGAGAGCTTCACCCCGGCCTTCGACACCACCGGTGTTCTTACCAGCGCAAAGTAGCGCGTTCGTCGATGATTTTTCTGGGACGGGGATAAAAAATCATCGAGAGGATCGCCTGTTCGAAAAGTTGCCAAAATAGCCGCGCCCCAAAAAGACTGGTTATTGGGCGTTGAC
>USKV01000297.1 GCA_900555355.1 uncultured Collinsella sp. | reverse complement strand
CCGATCTGCCTAATTCGTCACGCCCTCTTCGATGGCCTGCACGCAGCAGTCGACCTTCGGGATCATGCCGCCGGCGATCGTGCCCTTGTCCTTGAGCGCCTTGACATCCTCGATGTTCAGATAGCTGATGACGTCGCGGATCTTGATGTCGTTGCACAGGCCCTCGATATCGGTGAGGATCACGAGCTTTTCAGCGCCCAGCGCGGAAGCGAGCTTGCCCGCGGCGGTATCGCCGTTGATGTTGAACGTGTGGCCCTGACCGTCGGTGCCAACGGGGGCGATGACGGGGATGTAACCCGCGTCGAGCATGGCGAAGATGGGCTTGGGATCGACATAGTCGATGTCGCCCACGTAGCCGTGGACCTCGTCGCGCTGGTGGCAGTGATAGATGTCACCGCTGACGCCGGAAAGGCCGACCGCCTTGCCGCCGAGCTTGTTGATAAAGCCGACGAGCTCGGTGTTCACCTGGCCGACGAGCACCATCTCGACAACACGCATGATGTCGGCGGAGGTGTAGCGCAGGCCCTCGATGAACTCGACGGGGATGTCGAGCTTTTCGAGCATCTTGTTGATGCCGGGGCCGCCGCCGTGGCTGAGCACGGGCTTCATGCCGAGGAGCTTGAGCAGCACCACGTCGTGCATGACGGCATCCTTGAGCTCTTCATTGATCATGGCGTTGCCGCCATACTTGATGACGATGATCTTACCCTGATACTTCTGAAGGTAAGGCATTGCCTCCATCAGAGTTTCGACCTTGTTTGCGATATCGCTCATGGTGGAGCCTCCTTCAAAAATTAGGTGCGGTAGTCGCCGTTGATCTTGACGTAATCGTAAGTGAGGTCGCAGCCCCAGGCCTTGGCCTCGCCGTCGCCCTGATAGAAGCGGACGATGACGGTAATGTCATGCTCGGTGAGGACCTTCTTGGCGAGTTCTTCGCTGAAGTCCGCGCCGAAGCCGTCCTTCATGACCTGCACTTCGCCGGCAGCGCTCTTGATGATGCAGTCGGCACGGGTCGGGTCAACGTCAGCGCCCGAGTAACCGGCAGCGGCCATGATGCGGCCCCAGTTGGCGTCGCGGCCGAAGACGGCAGCCTTGAAGAGCATGGAGCCCGCGATGGACTTGGCAACCAGGCGCGCGTCGTGCTCGGTGGGCAGGCCGTAGGCCTCGACCTCGATGAGGTGGGTCGCGCCTTCACCGTCGGAAGCGACGCGGCGGGCCATATCGGTGCAGATGGCGAGCACGAGGTCGGCCTTTTCGTGGCTGTACTCGTAGATTTTGCCGCGCTGCATGGGCTCGGGCTGGCGCGTCATGATGCTGCGGCCAAACTCGCCCATCGGGCCGAGCGTTTCGGTCAGCGTCTTGATGCGAAGGTACGTGTCCTTTTGCTGGCGCTCTTTGAGCGAGGCAATGAGCTCGTCCATCTCGCTCTGCGCCTGCTCATCCTCAAGCGAAAGCAGCATGCGCGTTTTGATGTACATCAGATGCGCCGCCATCGTGATGAATTCGCTCGCGACCTCGAGATCGAGCTGCTTTCGCTGCTCGAGATACGCAAGGTACTGATCCAGGATCAGCGCGATGGGAATGTCCTGGATCTCTATTTTATTTTTCGACAGCAGGAAGAGAATGAGGTCGAGCGGCCCTTCAAAGTCCTGCAGCGTCTCCGCGCTGCGCTCGTGCACCACGCCCTCCAGCTTGAAAACGGGATTGTCCATGACATTCCTCTCACTTTATCAATATACGATCCAGTTGACCAGAAGCTCGTACACGCGGTAGATGCCCTCGCTGAGGATATTATCTCCCACGCCGAGCCAGACGAGCACAAAAAGAACAAGCATGCCGTATTTTTCATACCGCATCAGCGTCATGTACGCGCGGTCGGGCAGAAAGGCGAAGAGCACCTTCGACCCGTCGAGCGGTGAGACCGGGATGATGTTGAAAATGGCCAGTGCCAGACTGATGTATGCCGTCAGCCAGATCATGTCCAGTAGAAACTGCACCGAATACAGCGCCCGGTACAGCAGACCGTATAAAAACAGAAACACCAGCGCAAGCAGCACATTGGACACCGGTCCTGCCAGCGCCGTAAGCGCCATGCCGCGCTTTGGGCTGCGAAACCGCATCATGTTCACCGGTACGGGCTTCGCCCAGCCGAACTTGAACACGACCATCATCAGCAGACCCATCATGTCGATATGTTTGAGCGGGTTGAGCGTGAGACGCCCGGCATCCTTCGCCGTCGGATCGCCGAGGCGATACGCGACCCAGCCGTGCGATAC
>USKV01000296.1 GCA_900555355.1 uncultured Collinsella sp. | reverse complement strand
CAACCAAAGCTATGACATCGGCGACATCCACGCCCATGCCCAGTCGTTTGTGCAGCTCGCTTTGGGCCACTCACGCCAGATCGACGACCGCCTGCGTGTCGGTGCCAAGATGAAGTTGCTTTTCGGTGTGGCCCGTGCCGATGCCGAGATCAAAGACCTGCGTGCCGACCTCAGCGGCCCGGACAAATGGACCATGACGGGACAAGCGATGGCCAATGTGTCGATGAAGGGCTTCACTTATAAAGAGGAGCAGAAAGAGTACAAGGTCGATGGGCAGGGCACCTACCGTCGCGTGAACGACGTGGATGTCGATGGTGCTGGCCTGGGTGGCTTTGGTATGGCCTTCGACTTCGGTGCTACCTACAAGATCGACGACGACTGGACGGTGAGCGCCGCGCTGCTCGACCTTGGCTTCATCGGATGGAGCAACAACATGCAGGCCGTCAATCGCCAGACGAGTTTCGAGTTCAACGGCTTCCATGATGTGGCTGTCAAGAAAGAGGACGCCATGGGCAACCCGAAGGACAACAGCCTGGAGTCGCAGGGCGACCGCTATGCCGACCAGATTGCCGACTTTGCCAACCTCTCCAGCGATGGCGACAAGGGTAGCCGCAGCACGGGTATCGGTGCAACGATGAATTTCGGATGCGAATACACGCTCCCGGCCTACCGCCAGCTGAAGTTCGGCTTCCTCAGTTCCACCCGCATCAATGGCAAGTATAGCTGGACCGACGCACGCCTGAGTGCCAACGTAGCCCCGCTGTCATGGCTCGATGGCGGCATGAGCTTCTCGGTCAATAGCTTCACGGCCAGCATGGGATGGGTCATCAACGCCCATCCGAAGGGCTTCAACTTCTTCATCGGCATGGACCACATCCTCGGCAAGACGAGCAAGGAGTTTATCCCCCTCAGTTCCAATGCCAGTCTGAACCTCGGTATGAACGTCACCTTCTGATAGTCAGCTACGGTTCGCCCAGACGGCGACCTGGCATGATTTCCCATAGCTGCGCCCGCCATCAGCCCCCACAGGCCGTTGGCGGGCGCATCCTTTCGTCAGCGATTCCATCCTTTTGTCCCGTCTTTTCCGTCGCGATCTTCCTCCCGTTTTCCATCATTTCCATCGCCATTTTAGTCCCTTTGCAGCCCCGTCACGGCACCCTGCTGCCTTGTCCCCAACATTTCTCCCTCATTTATTTGGTCGTTTCGGAAGAAAACTGTAATTTTGTCGCATATTTTAAACAATCTCCTGAAACAAGACGAACATGAAAGATGTAAGAATTGTAGAGTGTGTCCCCAACTTTTCCGAGGGCCGCAACATGGACGTGATTAACCAGATTACCCGCGAAGTCGAGTCTGTCAAGGGCGTCAAGCTCCTCGATGTCGATCCGGGTGAGGCCACCAACCGCACCGTGGTGACGTTTGTCGGCTCGCCCGAGGACGTCTGTGAGGCTGCTTTCCGTGCAGTCAAGAAGGCTGGCCAGCTCATCGATATGCGCCAGCACCATGGCGCACACCCCCGCTTCGGTGCCACCGACGTGTGCCCGCTCGTACCTGTAGCCGGCATCACGCTGGAGGAGTGTGCCGAGTTGGCCCGCAAGTTGGGTGAGCGTTTCGCCAACGAGTTGGAGATTCCTTGCTACCTCTACGAGGCCGCCGCACAGACCGAGGAGCGCAAGAACCTCGCCGTCTGCCGCCGTGGTGAGTATGAGAAGCTCGCCGAGCGTCTCGGCACGGAGGATGGTCCCGATCTGGGCAACCGTCCCTTTGACGAGAAGGTGGCACGCACGGGCTGCACCGCTGTCGGCGCACGCGACTTCTTGATTGCCGTCAACTATAACCTCAACACCACCTCCACCCGCCGCGCCAACGCCATCGCGTTCGACGTGCGCGAGAAGGGACGCCCCATGCGCGAGGGTGGTAGTCTCACGGGCAAGATCCTCCGCTACGAGAATGGGTCACCCATCATGCAGCCGGGCACGCTGAAGGCCACAAAGGCCATCGGATGGTTCATCGACGAGTATGGCATCGCACAGGTCTCGATGAACATGACCAACATCAATGTCACCCCGCTCCACAAGGCCTTCGACGAGGTCTGCCGTGCCGCCGCCGAGCGTGGCGTCCGCGTGACGGGTACGGAGATTGTCGGTCTCATCCCGAAGCGCGTGCTCATCGAGGCTGGTGAGTATTTCCTGCACAAGCAGCAGCGTTCCACCGGCATCCCCGAGGAGGACATCATCAAGATCGCCATCCACTCCATGGGTCTGGAGGACCTCAAGCCCTT
>USKV01000295.1 GCA_900555355.1 uncultured Collinsella sp. | reverse complement strand
CTTTGTAGTTAATCTTGGATTCCAGCTTGGCCACGCGGCTATCGAGGCGAATAGAGCCCAACCTTTGACCACCGGATGCAAAAACGACATCCATCGACGAGCCATCCAAAAACGGAAGTACCATGACGGCGAGCTCGCGCTCGTAACCGGAAACGGAAGGGCAAAGCGCCAGCACACGGCCATGATCGACCGGGAGCACCAGCGACGGCACACGAGAACCGCTCGTCGTCGCATGGACAAACGCTTGAGAACCCTCCCGCTCAATAAGCGCGGCGACATCCTGACCGGCAAAACGAAGTAGCACAAACAGACGGCCCTGGCTGCGGCAAAGTGCCAAACGTTTGATACTAATCTACACTTCTCGCTTTCCCAGGGCGTTCGCTGCCATGCGTTTGCAGGCACCCAGGCGCCCAAACCTCAAGACGTCGTAATCGAACATGAGCTTTTTGCACAAACGAGCAGCAGGGGCCTTACCGATAAGTGCCGCGCGCACCATGGCGGCAACCGAAGGAGCACATTGTGCGAGCGCAGCATCGTTGTCCACGGCAGAACCGTTAAGCGCCGCGGCAACGGCAGCAAACACTTTGCCGCAGTCCGAACCCAGCAACCTCAGCGCATCGTACAGCACCAGATCACACAGGAAGTACGCCAGGTCATCAGCATGCTGTGCGTCGAGACCGTCGCGCTGCCAGTCAGCCAGCATAGCGGAGTAAATCTTCACGTGCTCCAGCAGACGTGTCTCGTCGTCGTAGCGCATGGTGTCCATGAGCGAACCCTTGCGAGCCACGCGATAGTCGTACAACTTGTTCGAGATAAGCGCGGTCTTGTGCGAACGACCGTACACGGCAAAGTCGAAGACCTGGTCCTCGCCATACTTAACGGTTTCGTCGAACACGATCCCGTTGCCCAGCAAGAAGTCGCGCTTGCAGGCGGTGCGCCATGCAAAGGGACGAGACGCTTCCTTAAACAGCAGGTCGGAGCTATAGCCCTCAAACGACACATCGCGCGGGCTAAGCACATAGTTAAGCCACGGATACCCCGCCTCCAGCGGATACGGGTTCGCGCCAAAGGTCAACACGTCGCAGTCCTCGCGCTCAAAGGCATCGACGATCACGCGGCATGCATCGGGCGTAAAGCGGTCGTCGGAATCCAAGAACGCGACAATAGGCGCCGTGGACGCGGCGATGCCTGCATTGCGCGCGCTCGACAGGCCCCCGTTCTCTTTATCGACCAACGTAAAGCGCGCGTCCTTTTCGCAATAGGCAGCCGCAATATCGCGCGAACCGTCCGGCGAGCCATCGTTGACCAGCACGCCTTCCCAATCGGGCATGTCCTGCGCAAGCAGGGAGTCCAGGCACCAGGCCAGGCACTCCTCCACCTTATAGATGGGAACGACAACGGAAATCTTGGGGGTAGTCATAGCCAAGTGCTCCTACTGTGCGGCCGGCACGTCATCGGGATGCGGATTATCGCCGTAGGTGCGCTGATACGTCAGCACGCGCCAGACCAGCGGCAGGCCGCCAATCTTAAAGTAGTGCTTAAACGTATTGAGCTTGCCGGGCTTCTTAAAGTCAAAGCGCGAATCGATATAAGCACGGGGCGACTTGACCATCAGGCGCAAGTCGGTCTCGCCGCGCGGATCGAACAGCGACAGATCAAAGCGACCGGCATCCCAATCGGCCTTGAGCTCGGGCGAAGCCTTCTCCCAAAACTGCTCGCGCAGCTCATCGACCAGACGCTCGTCATTCCAGCGATACGTATCGACCTTCATGCGCATTAAAATGCCCTGGAGCTGAACCTTGAGCTCGGGACGTTCATCCAAAAAGCGCTGCATCTCGGCGTATTCGTCGCACACGCAAAATACCTTGTTGGGCGAATTAACTGAGCTCTTCTCGTTGTCTTGGCGATAGCACAAAATGGGGTCCGCGATAAACGCTGCACGCTCGGCGCATGCCCAAACCTTAAAGTTAAAGCCTGCGTCCTGATACGAGGCGCCCGGCGTGGGAAGGAACCGAATCTGATTGTCGTTGAGGAACTCGCGCCGATAGATGGCCGACCAAATGGAAGGTTTGCGGTAGAAGATGCCCGGGCGATCGACGGGGCGATACGCGGCGCCCGTCATATACTCGCCGATGATCCCAAATAGCTCACGGCGCTCGCTGGGCGTGGACCAATACAGATAAAAGTCGCCCTTTACCACATCGGCATGCTCAGCATCGGCCTTGGCGACCAGCTTTTGGAGCGAATCCTCAAACATAAAGTCGTCGGACTCAAGAATGCCCACGTACTCACCTCGC
>USKV01000294.1 GCA_900555355.1 uncultured Collinsella sp. | reverse complement strand
CGACGTTTGCCCCGGTCCTCAACAATGTGATCGTCATTGCGAGCTTTATGGGTTTTGCGCCCGTGTCCGCACAGTTTGGCGAACGTGCCGGCATCATCTTAATTGCGGCCGGTACGACCCTCGGTGTCTTTGTTCAGATGGCATGTCAGATCCCCGCGCTTGGCAAGCACGGCGTGCATCCCCATATCCATATCGACTTTAAGGACCCCGCACTGCGACAGACGATCGCGCTTGGTATCCCGACGCTGCTCGCCACGGTGTGCATGTTTGTCTCGACCTCTATTACCAATGCCGCCGCGCTTGTGGTGCAGCCCGAGACCGGCCCTTCCGTTATCGCATATGCGCGCCTGTGGTACACATTGCCCTATGCGCTGATCGCCGCCTCGCTTTCGACGGCACTCTATACCGAACTCTCTCACGATGCGCAGGAGAAGGATTACGACAGCGTTCGCACGGGCATTTCGCGCGGTGTCGCCCAGATGCTCTTCTTCCTGATTCCGTTTGCGATGTATCTGATCGTCTTCGCCCGTCCGCTCAACATGATCTACTGCGCCGGCAAGTTCGATGAATCCGGTGTGGCGCTGGTGTCGGAGTTCCTTATCTATCTGGCACTTTCCCTGCCGCTCTACGGTGTGGTCGTGCTGATGCAGAAGAGCTTCTCGGCCCTGCTCGATATGAAACCTTATAGCCGCTATTGCCTGTACTCCGCTATCGGTCAGGCCGGTTCGGTGCTGCTGTTTGGCGTGGTGCTGGGCTACGGTATGCCGGCAATTGCGCTTTCGTACGTCGTTGACTACGTGGTCTTGGTCGGATGCTCACTGTGGTGGCTGCGCCGTCGTCTGCATGGCCTGCAGGTTAAGTCTATCCTGCACGGCGGTTTCTTCGGCCTACTGTTTGGTGGCTTGGGCGCTGCCGCGGGCGCCGGCGTCATGTGGGCACTTGAGCACTTTGTCGGAGTGCTTGGCAGCTCGATCCTCATTACCCTGGGCTACGTTTGTGTTGCAGGCGTCGTCTCGCTCGCTGTAACTTTTGGCCTTGCCTTCGTCTTTAAGATGCCCGAGGTCTCGGCGCTGCTTCGTCGCAAGTAGGTGCGTGTGGCCGGTCACGACAACATTCCAACACTCGCCGAGCAGGTTTCGCGCGTTCCCACGCAACCCGGCTGCTACCTTTGGAAAGATGCCAAGGGCGATGTCATCTATGTGGGCAAGGCAAAAAACCTGCGTGCCCGTATGCGTCAATACGTGACGCTGCAGGACGAGCGTCAAAAGATCCCGCTCATGATGCAGCTGGTGGCGAGCTTCGACTATATCGTGGTGGAGACCGAGCACGAGGCATTGGTGCTCGAGCGCAATCTGATTGGCCAGTACCATCCGTACTTCAACGTCGACCTTAAGGACGATAAGAGCTATCCCTTTATCGCCATTACCAAGAGCGACTTGTTTCCGGCTATTAAATACACGCGAGAGCGTCATAAACCGGGAACGCGCTATTTTGGCCCCTATACCGATAGCCGTGCGGCGCGTGAGACCATCGATACGCTACGCAAGGTCATTCCTATTTGCTCGGCATCCTGTGCGGAATGGCGCCGCTGCCGCCGCATCGTCGAATCTCATAAGGGCGAAGAAGACATCGTCAATATGATTTGTGCGCAAAACGGACGTCCCTGCTTTGACTACCATGTCGGGCGCGGGCCGGGTGCATGCGTCGGCGCGATTTCCCCTGCCGACTATGCCAAGAACGTCAAGCGTGTCGAGCGTTTCTTGTCGGGCCATCGCAAGGATGTCGTCGACGAGCTTACGTCCGAGATGACGGAGGCAGCCGAGACGCTCGATTTTGAACGTGCGGCGCGCGTCAAGCGTCGTCTGGAAGTCATTAGGGGCCTGGACGATCGCCAACAGGTCGTTTTTCCATCAAGCGTCGATATCGACGTCATCGGCTTCTATCGCGAAGAGACTATCTCTGCCGCCTGTGTCTTTGTCGTTCGCGAGGGCCGAACGGTTCGAACTTGCGAGTTCATCCTCGATAAAGGCCTGGATGTCGACGAGGAAGAGCTTCAAGCGGGTTTTCTTAAGCGCTATTACGACGAGACGGCTGATATTCCAGCCGAGATCAATCTCTCTGTCGAGCTTGAGGATGCCGAAGCGTTGGGGGAGTGGCTTGCGGCCAAGCGCGAACGCTCTTGCCATCTCCATAGGCCGCAGCGCGGCGAAAAGCACCGCCTGCTCGATATGGCTTCCAAAAATGCGCGCCATGCCCTCATGCGCTACATGATGCGCACGGGGTATGCTGACGATCGCACC
>USKV01000293.1 GCA_900555355.1 uncultured Collinsella sp. | reverse complement strand
CTCCAAGGCGCCGGAGAACCTCGTGAACAGGAATTTCCACGCCGACGAGCCCAACTAGGCCTAATCCAAGCGAGATTCCAGACTCGACAGACCATTGAGAGTCAGATCGTTGGCGACCTCAGAGACGCGCTCGATAGGAACCGAGCCGTCAGACAGTGCCCACGTGCGATAGATACCGATAATACCCGACAGCAAAAACGCCAGATAGTAGTCGAACATCTCGTCCTTGAGACCTTGGGGCAGCAGATCGCGCTCGGCAATCTCATGTTCGAGCGGCGCACGAAGACGAGCCATGAAATCATCGAGCGGAATATTCTCGATCAGCTGACGATTGAGCACTAAGTTGTTGCACAGTGCCTCATTAACGGTTTTAAAGAAGGTCGCCGCCGCGCCAAGAGCGCGCTCGCTGGTGTCACCGTCCATAGAAGCAAGCGTTTTCTCGACCGAGTCGGCAATCATCTCCACCACATCAACGGCGATGGCATCGAGCAGGCCGTCAACCGTACCGAAGTGTACGTAAAAGGTCTTGCGGTCGACATTGGCCTCGCGCGCGATGGCACTCACCGTAATGTCTGCCAGCGGCTTTTCCATGAGCAGGCGCTCGAAAGCCGAAAGGATGGCATTACGGCTGCGAATGATGCGACGATCAAGACGCGGTTTGCTGGTTGCCATGGGCGTGTCCCTTCGATATGCAAGCATTCATCAACAGATGAGAGATAATCTACGTAAGAGGATTATCCCCCATACAGCACAAATATGCCCCGCATCATGAAGAACGCACGACTGCCCTACTGCGACTTGGGATGCTTCTTCTTATTGAGTGCCGACGGAGATACGCGAATACCATCGCCTGTCTGGCGCACATAGGCTTTATGAGCCGGCTTAGCGGTCCCAGAAGCCTTCTGAGCGCGCTTCTTGGGATCAACGGTAACAGCATTCGTGGGGTGCGGCATAGTGGGCGCAGAGGGCGTCTGAGGCGTGCGGCCGAGCTTGCGCATCACACGATCCCAGCGCGCATGGATGCTCTCGTTGTGGGCGCTCTTAAGTCCCAGCAGGGGCGCAGCCAAAATGGTCGGCGCAATAAACGTAATGAGGCGCCACAGCAGGTAACCGGCGGTCGACGCCGATCCAAAGAAATGACCCAAGAAAAGCGCGAAGCCGCCCTCGGCACCACCGGTGCCACCGGGCAGGGGAACAGCAGAGCTCAGGAGTTGAACAAAGGCGCTCGCGGCCATGACCGAGAAAAAGTCGACCTCGTGGCGGCCAAAGGCAAGCATCAGGAAATACGGCACCAGATAGAAAAACGCGAGTTGCAGCATGGTGATGACCACCGTGAGCAGCATGGAAGAAAAATGTCCGGCTGAAAGCTTGAACTTCTCGGAGAAGGAGTAGATCTCGCCATCGACAAACGTGCGCCATCCCTCGATCTTAGTGGCCGAGACACCAATGCGCTCAAGCCAATTGATGATGCAATGGGCGACGCGCGTGACGGTCTTAGGCATGAGCGCGACGGCGAAGATGCCCAGCAAGATGCAGCAGTGCCCACCAAAGCTAAAGACGCACAGCAACGTCATGTCGCCATAGCGCTCGGCAAAAAACGGCATGCGAGCAAGCAGTAGGATAGCGCCCCAGGCAACGAGGCCAAACTGGTACACGATAAAACGCGTGAATTGCGTGGCGCCGGCCTCGCCCACGTTTTGGCCGGCCTTGGTCAGGCGATAGATTTGAGCCGGGGTGGAGCCCATCATCATGGGCGTCAGGTTACCAAAGAAGATGCCACTCGCCTCGACCGAGATCAGGTCGCGGATGCCGACGGGCGAATTGGGATCGAGCCAGACGGCGATCGCATAGGCAACGATGCCAAAGAACAGGTACAGGAACATGCAAAAGCATGCAGCAACGAGCCACGGCGCTTGGACGCTCGACATGGCAGCCCAGAACTGACCCATCTGCCCGGTCACGACCAGATAGACGATATAGCCAACCAGCACGACGCCAATGAAAATGGCACCGCGACGTGCACTCTTGTTGTCATCGCCGCCCGAGGCCTCAACCTCGACCTGGGGCTTAGATGTATGCTGAGAGGACTCCCTCATGAGGCTCCTTCTGACCGTCCAAATATCTTGCATATTGTACCCGCAAGGGCCACAAGCAGAACGAAAAGCTCTGGGCCAAATGGGAATTGCAGATGGTTTGCTTGGAAATAAAAAACCCGAACTTCCGTGGGAAGTCCGGGTCTCAGATTCATGGTAGCCCGTACCAGATTCGAACTGGTGATCTCCGCCTTGAGAGGGCGGCGTCC
>USKV01000292.1 GCA_900555355.1 uncultured Collinsella sp. | reverse complement strand
GCGGGCCTCGCCGACGGAGTACGGCGGGAAGTTGTAGTGGTGGATGTAGCGCTTGGTCTGCTCGTCGGTCAGGTCATCCATGAGCTGATTGTCCTTGGTGCCGCCGAGGGTGCAGGTGGTGAGCACCTGCGTCTGGCCGCGGGTGAACATGCCGGAGCCATGGACGCGGGGCAGGATGCCGACTTCGGCAGCCAGCGGGCGGATCTCGTTGATGCCGCGGCCATCGACACGCTTGCCGTCCTCCAGCAGCCAAGTGCGGACGACCTTCTTCTGCAGCTTGTAGCTGATGAGATCGAGGTCGGCGGCGGTCAGCTCGGGGTGCTCGGCGGCGATGGCATCTCCTCGGCGCTGTTTACCCGCGAGGATGTTTTGGCACTGCTCGGCGGCGACGGGCGTTAACCCGCTCGGGTGAGGCCGCCAGGGCGGATAGCCCGCGCTGTCCCATCGTCCCCGCTCGTTATGTGTTCATTTGCAATGCCGTGGATGGTTTGTCTGCCTTTGGGCATAAGAACCATCAAGAACATTGGCACATCAGCAAAGGAGAACATCATGGCGAAATTCTTTAAGGACCCCGACGGCAAGCTCATCGCCGCCCTTGGCGACGACGTTGCGACCCCTGCCGGTTGCACGGAACTGACTGCAAACACTGAGGACGCAGCGCACGAGAAGCACGTGCCTGTTGTCGAGACCGAGCGTGACGGTCACGTGATTCGCGCACGCGTTGGCTCGGTCGAGCACCCCAGCCTGCCCGAGCACTACATTGAGTGGATCGCCCTTGAGGCCGAGGGCCGTCTGGAGGTCCATTACCTCCAGCCCGGCATGAAGCCCGCGACGTTTTTTGCCGGCGGTTCCAAGACCGGTACCGTCTATGCCTATTGCAACCTGCACGGGCTGTGGTCCGCGACGTTCTAGGAGCGCGCCCCCGCTCGGGGTATCATAGCTAGCATATGCACATGCGAGCGCCGACTGCATCATGCGGCCGGCGCTTTTACTACGACAACGATGGTTTACGACGGAAAGGGCTGAGCCATGAAGCTCGCACTTGCACAGATCGATATGCGCCTGGGTGATATTGAGGGCATTTGCGGCCGCATCGAGGACCAGGCTCGTCTGGCCCACGAGCGCGGGGCGCGCGTGCTGTGCGTTCCGGCTCCGCTCTTTATGGGCGCCATGCCCGGTGGCCTGGTGGGCGCTGCCGACTTTGAGCACGACATGCTTGCCGGCTTGACCGGCGTCGCCGAACGTATCCAGGAACTCGATATGATCTGCATCGTGCCCGCGGCGGTTTCGTTTGAGGGCCAGCCCCTGCTCGACTACATGATGCTCAAGGACGGCCATGTGGTGCCGGCCCGTTCGAGCATTGCCCTGCAGCGCGGTGGGAACGGCGACGCCCGTTGGGCACCGCCGGTGTTTGACGTGGACGGCGTGCGTATCGCCGTGATCTTCGACTTGGACCGCGAGCTCGAGATGCTGCCGACCGGCGTCGACCTCATTGCCTATTTCCAGTTCAACGCATTCGATATGACCGACCGCGAGACCGCTGCGATCGCCGCCGTTCGCAGTGGTGCCTATCGCAAGATTGCGTCCAAGCGCAGCGTATGGTTTGCCTGCATGGCGCCGGTCGGTGCCTATGACGAGTCGGTGTATACCGGCGGTTCGTTTGTGCTCGACGACTGCGGTCGCGTGGTGGCCCAGGCGCCGTGCTTTGAGGAGAGCCTGCTGGTTCAGGAGATTCAGCGCGGTGTGATGCTCGATGCCTTGGAGGACCACGAGCTGCCCGAGTTCCGTTCCGAGGAGTGGCTGTGGCAGGCGCTGGTGCTCGCCGTGCGCGACAACGCCCGAGCCCACGGTACGTCGCGTGCTGTGGTGGCACTCGAGGGTGACTTGCCGTCGTCTTTGCTGGCGGCGCTGGCCGTCGACGCTCTGGGCCCGCGTAATGTGATTGGCCTGGTGCTGGGGCGCAACCGTATCTTTACGCCGGTGCAGGAAGAGGCCGAGGCTGCCCGCTGCGCCGCCGTTCGCGCCATTGCCGAGCGCCTGCACATTCGCACCGTCGAGCGCGATGCACCGGATGCGGCGCGTGTGCTCGATCGCGACGTGTCGGCGGGCGATGTCGAGCGTCTGCGCTCGCGCACGTTGGGCCTCATGCTGGAGGACACGGCGCTCGAGCTGGGTGCGATGGCGCTGAGCCCGCTGTCCAAAACCGAGTACGCGCTGGCGGCGCCGGCGCTTTGCGGCGGCTACCAGGGCGATTACGCGCCCTTTGGCGATGTGTACCTGTCGACGCTTGAGTTTGTGGCGCGTG
>USKV01000291.1 GCA_900555355.1 uncultured Collinsella sp. | reverse complement strand
GGGTGGCGGTGGAGAGCTGGGAGATATAGACCCGCTGATCCGAACGCTGACCGGCCACGACGAAGGACTTTGGCAGATCCTCAGTGACATAGCGCACCTCGCCCCGCTCCAGGGCGGTCATGAGCTTGCGGGTGTTCAGCAGGCCGCTGGCCACCGCCACGGACACCGGTCCGGCCCCGGGGATATCGAACTTGGCTTCCTTCCAGCCGTCCATGCCCCGGACGTCCCGGAAGGCGTCGGGATCGGGATTTTGGCCGGTGACAAGGTAGTAGGCGCTGCGCAGGGCCGCGTCCATGACACCGCCGGTGGCGCCGAAGATCACCGCCGCGCCGGTGCCGCTGCCCAGGGGGCTGTCAAAGGGCGTCTCATCCAGAACGGCGGGGTTGATCTGCTCGCCCCGGAACATCCGGACGATCTCCCGGGTGGTCAGCACCACGTCCACGTCCGGGTCACCGCAGGCGTCCCGCATGGTGGGCAGGGCCGCCTCACTCTTTTTGGCGGTGCAGGGCATGATGGACACCACAAAGATGCGCTTGGGGTCCACACCGATCTTCTCGGCAAAGTAGCTCTTGGCCAGAGCGCCGAACATCTGCTGGGGACTCTTGGCAGTGGAGAGATTGTCGGTATAATCCGGGAACTGGCCCTTCAGGAACCGCACCCAGCCGGGACAGCAGGAGGTGAACATGGGCCACGTGTACCGCTCCCGATGGGTAAAGCGGTCCACGAACTCACTGCCCTCCTCCATAATGGTGAGGTCGGCCGAGAAATCGGTGTCGAACACGTACTCAAAGCCCACGCGGCGCAGCGCGCAAGCCAGGCGCTCAACGGTGGCCTCCTCTCGTGGAATGCCGAGCTCCTCGCCCCAAGCGCTACGCACGGCCGGCGCAATCTGCACCAGCACGATCTTATCGGGATCGGCGAGAGCATCGAACACGGTCTCGGTATCGTCACGCTCGCGCAGGGCGCCCGTCGGGCAATGCGTGATGCACTGACCGCACGCGACGCAATCGGTCTTGCCGATCGGCGCACGCCCGCGGGTGCCCACGGCGGTATGCGTGGCGCGGTTGGTCAGGTCCCAAATCCCTAAGCCCTGCACGCTCTCGCACACCTTGATGCAGCGCATGCATTTAATGCACTTGTCGTTATCGCGGATGATGGGAAAATCGAAGTCCCAGCCCTCGCGCGCTAGGTGCTGCTCGTACGGCAGATAGAAGATGCCCAGGTCGTTGGCGATGGTCTGCAGGTTGCAGTTACCACTGCGCACGCAGCTCGTACAGCGCGAGTCGTGCTGGGACAGCAGCAGCTGCACGTTGGTGCGACGCGCCTCGCGGGCTTTGGGGCTGTTGGTGCGGACCACCATGCCATCGAGCACGTAGTTGTTACAAGCGGCAACCAGCTGGTCGCAGCCCTCAACCTCGACCACGCACACGCGGCAACCGCCGATCTCGTTTAGATCGCGCAGGTAGCACAGGGTGGGAATCTGGATGCCGACGGACTTGGCTGCGTCCAGGATCGTGGTGCGCTCGGGCACCACGACCTCGCAATTATCGATAGTGAGCTTAACCATGTTGAGTGCTCCGCTTTCGGTGTTGTCGCTGACAGTGGTTTTGTTGGGCTCTACCATTCCAGGTTCCTCCCTCCGCGGAACGCGCCAAAGCCAAAGTGGTCGCAACGCAGGCAGCGGCTTGCCTCCTGGCGTGCCTCCTGCTCGGTGAGACCCTGCTCGACCAGATTCCAATCGTGGATGCGCTCGCCGGCCTCGCGCTCGCCCAGCTCGCAGCGGCCGCACTCGTGCTTGCCCTTAAACTGCACGGTCGGCAGCTCAACGTCGAGCTTTATCTTGTGGTCAAAGCCCAAGTAGCGGTCGATATTTGCCGAAGCAACGCGGCCGGCGTTGATGGCACGGATGACGGTGGCGGGACCGGTCTGGCAGTCGCCGCCGCTAAAGAGGCCATCGAAGTTAGGCACGGCGCCATCCGAATCGGTGACCACGCAGCCCCACTTACAGGCGATGCCCATGTCCTCAAACGGCTTGGAATCGATGTCCTGGCCAATGGCCACAAACACGCGCTCGCAGGGAATGACGCGCTCGGGCGTGGCGGCGGCACGCGGGGCCGGACGCCCACGACGAGGCTCGCCGATAATCTGCGGCTGCACGCGCAGGCCAGTCACGCGGCCCTCCTCACCCGTCTCGATAGCGAGCGGTGCTGTGAGTTCCAAAACCTCGCAGCCCTCGGCCTGGGCACCGGCGATCTCGGCGTCCTGGGCCGTCATGTCGCAGATGCGACGGCGGTAGACGATGCTTACCTTTTCGGCACCGC
>USKV01000290.1 GCA_900555355.1 uncultured Collinsella sp. | reverse complement strand
TCTTGGCATCGTAATCGTCTTCGACGCCCAGCCAGTCACTCATGCTGTCCTGCTCATTTTTCTTTTTACGACCGAACAGACCACCCAGGCCGCGCTTACGAGACTTGGGTGCCGCCGGGGCGGGAGCCGAAATGGTCTCGATCGGCTGCACGCCCGACGCAACGGGCATAGGAGGCGCAACGGGTGCCGATGTGGGTTCGGGACCTTGGGCGGTAGCAAAGGGGTCGTTGACCTGGGCAGAGGGATCGGGAAGGTCGAACAGCGACGTGCGAGACGCAACGTTTGCCTGCTTCATAGACGGCAGCGACGGATCGGGGACCGAAGCCAGCGGAGACGAGGAGGGTGCAGGCGACGGTGCCGACGCCGGATCGGGAACATTCATCTGCGGACGCGGCGATACCTGGGAGGAAATCTGGGCCATAAGGGAATCAACCGTTTCGTCCTGGGTGGGAGCGACATTGGCAACCGTGGCACCGGAACCACTCGGGGTCGGCATGGTGAAAATCTGCGTGGAATAAGGCCTCGACTCATCCGTCTCGGGAGTCTCGGAAACCGCAGGCACTTCCTCCTGCTCGACCTCGGTCGAATCACCTTGATCGGCTGCCACGTATTGCTCTTCGTCAGAGTTGGCCTCAACGGACTCGTCCTCGGCGGCATCTTGGATTTCGGCAGCATCAATAGGCTCGTCATCGTCTGCCGCGTCGCCCTGTCCATCGGAAACAGGAAGGGGCTCGGCAATCGCGGTGCCCTGCTTTTCAAACGTTATCGTGGAATCGAACTGCGCGGCATCAAACGACATGGTGCTATCGACGTGCTGCTGAGCCTCGAAAGACGTTGTAGCTTCGGCGGCGTCGACGGGCGCGGACTGCATAGCCTCGTTCTGCTCGAACTCTTGCGCCGCGTGCTCACGTGCCGCCGCGGCTGCCTGCTGCTGAGCGATAGCCTCCTGCTCGGCAGCCTCGCGTGCGGCAGCGCGCTTCTCCTCGAAGTCGTCGACAAATTTCTTGCCCTTTGCAAGTGCACCCTTAAAGAAGTTGGAAGCGCTGGCGCCAATCGACGAGAACGCGGATGCAATGTCGGCACGGGGCGTTGCCGCGGGAATCTCGGCCGAGAAATCAGTATCGCTCTCGTAAGACACGCGCCTCGGCTGTTCAACGTAATCGTCGTCAGACTCGTCCGCAACGTCTTGTGCCGGCGCGGCGGGAGCCAAAATGTCCAGTCCTGCCGCGGGATCGATCGCGGACACCGCCTCGGGCTCGGCAACGGCAGCGGCAACCGCGGCAGACTCATCATCCACGGTGACAGCGGGCGCAGGCGCAGTCACGACGGGGGCAGACTCGGGCTCAAACGTCGGCTCCTCGCCCTCTTCGTAATCGAGCGTGCAGGACTCGGGAAGCATGCCGAGCGCACGGATGGCATCCGAACCAAAGCGGATATTGCCGGCGGCATTGCGATAGAGCTTGGGCTCGGCGACTTCGACCACCGCGGGCTCCTCCGCCGGCTCGGCGGTGGACTCTTCTCCGGTGGACACTTCGGCCTGGACAGTCTGATCTTGAGCCTCGGGGGCGATAACGCCGATCAGCGTCTCGTCGGCAGAGGCACCCTCAAAACCATCGATCTGTCCATCAAAAGCCTCGTCCTGCTCGGGTGCGTCGACAGGCGCCACCGGCTGGCCAAACTCGTCCTCATCGTAGGAAGGTTCCTCATATTCAATGGTGTTGCCGTAGTCGTTTTGCTGCTGGGCCGCGGCATACTCGGCCGCCGCGCGCGCCATTTCCTCGGCGCGACGCTTCTGCTCGCCAAAATAGGTATCGAATGGAATGTCGTCGGGGAACTCGTTTTCGCCCTGATAGGGGGCAACGTTGTCCATGACACCGAGCATGGCGGCAACAGAGGACTTGTTGCACACCGCGCCAGACGTGTAGGGAAGCACAAAACGGTTGGAGATGATATTGGCGGCGTTGGCCAGTGCCACAAGGGAGGCCAAAATCGCGACAACCCACAGCAGCACCTTGAGCACGCCGGGAAGCGGCAGGATACGCAGGATGGCAACAGCCGCGGGCACGATCGTGGCGACAGGCAGGAGCTTGGCGATGAGCGCGCGATACGGAGCGTAGGGCTCGCGAGCAAGGAGCTCGGCACGGGGGGAATCATAGTGGGCCACCACGACGACCGGACGGTTGCGCGGAGACGCAAGCGGGCCCGAGGCCTTGTGATAGGCGATGACATTTTGGCTCACACCGGTCTTTCCCAGGCGCGAAACCACGGGATGTCCCGTGCGCTCGAGCACGTAGAGCACGGCACCGACAATGGCCAGCAAGG
>USKV01000289.1 GCA_900555355.1 uncultured Collinsella sp. | reverse complement strand
GAGCTCGTCGAGCAGGAAGAGCGTCAGCGCGCCGAGCACGATGCCCGCCGCGGCGGGCAGAAACGGCGGCAGGCGGCCCTCTGCCTCCGTCTGTTCGATGGCGGGCAGAATGAGGCTCCACACGCTTGCCGCCATCATCACGCCTGCGGCAAAGCCCAACAGCGCGCCCTGCGCGCGCTCGCACACCTTGCGGGCAAAAAAGAACACCGTCGCGGCGCCCAGCGCCGTCATCAGAAACGTGAAAGACGTGCCGAGCAGAGCCAGCATCAGTGGTCGAAGCATATCCGTTCATCGCCTTTACGGTTTGTCAGGCGGAAAAGCGCCTGTATGCCAGTATAGGCGGCAGGAATGAAAAACGTGAAAAAGGGCGCGGAGAATTCTCCGCGCCCTTTAGGCTCATATTGGCTTACTGCATCAGCTGCGCGACCATGTCGGTGTACGCGCTGGGATCTTCGAGCGGCAGCCCCGCGATGAGGTTTGCCTGATCGTAGAGGATTTTGGCATACAGCGCCGCCTTGTCGCGGTCCGTTGCCATCGCGGCGGCCATCGCCTTGACCGCCGGATGATCGACGTTCAACTCGAGGATGCGCTCGGCCTTGATGGGCTCGGGCATCTGGAAGTTCTTGAAGTACTTCTCCATCTCGAAGCTGAAGCCCTCGCCCGCCGTCAGGCAGACGGGATGGGTCTTCAGGCGGTGCGAGACCTTGGCCTCCTTGATCTTGTTGCCGAGCGTCTCCTTGACGAACTGCATGAGCTCGGCGCTTTCGCTGTCGTCCTTGTGCTCTTCCTCGTCGCCGAGCTCAAGATCGCCGTCCACGATGGAGCGGAACGGCTTTTCGTCGTAATTCATCAGCGCCTGCAAAACGAACTCGTCCGTCTCGCCGGTCAGGTACAGGACCTCGTAGTCCTTGTCCTTCAAAAGCTCGGTCTGCGGCAGCTTATCCACGGCAGCGATGCTCTCGCCCGCGGCGTAGTAGATGCACTTCTGGCCTTCCTTCATGCGCTCGACGTACTCTTTAAGCGTCGTGAGCTTCTTCTGCGTGGAGGAGTAGAACATCATCAGGTCCTTGAGCGAATCCTTGCGGCTCTCGCCGCCGTCGCTCACGATGCCGTAACCGATCTGACGGCCGAAGTTTTCGTAGAATTTCTCATAGCCCTCGCGGTCTTCCTTGAGGAACTTTTCAAGGTCGGCGCGGACCTTCTTTTCAAGGTTCTGGCCGATGACCTTG
Source organism: uncultured Collinsella sp. (assembly GCA_900555355.1). Lineage (GTDB taxonomy): Bacteria > Actinomycetota > Coriobacteriia > Coriobacteriales > Coriobacteriaceae > Collinsella. Next base: position 1,099 of record USKV01000289.1, on the reverse strand, counting down.
AGCTGGCGGTCATGCTGTAAAAGCTCTCGGGAGATGTTCAAGCTCAGGTCCGGCGAATCGACCACGCCGCGCACAAAGCGCAGATAGTCAGGCAGCAGCGAGTCGCACTTGTCCATGATGAGAACGCCCGCAGAGTAGAGCTGCAATCCCTTTTCATATCCTTCCGTGTAGAAGTTGAACGGGCGCGAAGACGGCACGAACAGCAGCGCCTTATAGGTCACGCTGCCCTCGGCCGAGACGGTGATCGTGCGCTGGGGCTTGTCGAATTCATGCGTCAGCTCGGAATAGAACTTGTTGTACTCTTCGTCCGTGACGTCGCTCTTCTTGCGCTGCCAGAGCGGCACCATGGAGTTGACGGTCTTCATCTCCTCGACGGTCTCGTACTCGGGCTTCTCCGGGTCGCTGCCCTCTTTGACCTTCTGCTCGGGCAGCAGCATGCGGATGGGGTAGCGGATGTAGTCGGAATACTTTTTGATCAGCTCCCGGAGCTTCCATTCTTCCAAAAACTCGCTGTAATGTTCGTCCTCGGTATCATCCTTCAGGTGCATGATGACCTCAGTGCCCGCATCGGACTTATCACATTCCGTGACGGTGTAGCCGTCGGCCCCTGAGGACTGCCACTGATAGGCGGTGTCACTGCCGAATTTCCGGGTGCGGACCGTCACCTGATCGCAGACCATGAAGGCAGAGTAGAAGCCTACGCCGAACTGACCGATCACGTCAGTGTCCTTGGTGTCATCCCCCACCTCCTGTTTGAACTTGTAGGAGCCGGAGGAGGCGATGACGCCCAGATTGTTCTCCAGATCCTCCTTGTCCATACCGATGCCGTTATCCGTAACGGTGATGGTCCGGGCGTCCTTGTTGACAGACAGGTCGATCTTGAAGTCCTTCCGGGTCAGCTTCACGCTGTCATCCGTCAGAGCCTGATAGCACAGCTTGTCGCAGGCGTCGCTGGCGTTGGAGATGATCTCCCGCAGGAAGATCTCCTTGTGGGTGTAGATGGAGTTGATCATCAGGTCCAGCAGCCGTTTGGACTCCGCTTTGAATTGTTTCTTTGCCATAAACCAAACACTTCCTTTGTGTATTTTCATATCGTATG
>USKV01000288.1 GCA_900555355.1 uncultured Collinsella sp. | reverse complement strand
CCTGCATCCGCTGCGGCCGCTGCGTTGAGGCGTGCCCCATGCACCTCGAGCCTCTGTACCTCTATTTATATGTGCAGAAGAACCGCATCGAGGATCTTGAGGCGGCCCACGTCATGGACTGCATCGAGTGCGGCGCGTGCTCTTACATCTGCCCGGGCCGCCTGCACCTGACGCATTCGTTCAAGGTTGGCAAGCAGAAGGTCAAGGAAGCCGCCGCCAAGGCCAAGGCCGCGGCTGAGGCTGCCAAGGCTGCTGAAGAAGCAAAGAAGGAGGCTTAAGAGATGCTGAATGATTATAAGGGTCTGAAGCTCATCGCTTCCTCCAACCCCCATATCCGCAACAATGAAGACACGCGCTCGATCATGCTCGACGTGATCATCGCGCTGTGCCCCGCGCTCATCATGAGCGTCATCCGTTTCGGCTTCCGCGCGCTGATCTCCGTGCTCGTGAGCGTGGTTTCCGCGATGTTTTTCGAGTGGCTCTACCGTAAGCTGATGCACAAGACGCAGACGCTCGGCGACCTGTCCGCCGCCGTCACCGGTGTCCTGCTCGCGTTCGTCTGCCCCGTGACGCTTCCCTACTGGATGCTGATCGTCGGCAACTTCTTCGCGATCTTCCTTGTCAAGCAGCTCTACGGCGGCCTTGGCAAGAACTTCCTGAACCCCGCGCTGGCCGGCCGTGCCGCGCTCGTCGCGTGCTACACGAGCCAGATGACCAAGTGGATCGACCCGGCCTCCGGCAAGGCGCCGCTCTTCGGCGGCGCTGACGTCGTGACCGCGGCCACTCCGCTTGCGATGATGAAGGGCGGCGAGTTTGCCGAGGTGACGGCACAGTACAGCCTGTCCGACATGTTCATCGGCAACATCGGCGGTTCTCTCGGTGAGATCTCCGCGATGATGCTGCTCATCGGCGGATTGTACTTAATTTTCCGCAAGGTCATCTCCTGGCAGATCCCCGTTGCCTACATCGGCACGGTGGCAGTCCTCACATTCCTCTTTCCCCAGGGCAACGACGCGATGAGCTGGATGCTCTACAACGTGCTCGGCGGCGGCCTGTTCCTCGGCGCGTTCTTCATGGCCACTGACTATGTCACCTCGCCCGTCACGAAGAAGGGCCAGCTGATCTTCGGCATCGGCTGCGGTCTCATCACGGTGTTCATCCGCTACTTCGGCTCCTATCCCGAGGGCGTTTGCTATTCCATCCTTGTGATGAACTGCTGCACCTGGATCATTGACAAGTACACCAAGCCCACCCGCTTCGGCGTAGATAAGAAAGCAGCGAAGGAGGCGGCAAAGAAATGAAGATCGAAGGTAAATTCATTTTCAAGGTAGCCGGTACGCTGACGGCGATCTCGCTGGTCGTCGCGCTGCTGCTGGGCCTGACCAACATGCTGACCGCGGACAAGATCGCGGCCATCAACAAGCAGAAGACCGAGGCGGCGCTCGCCAAGGTCGTCTCTGCGGCCGACTGCGAGTTTCCCCCGATGGAGGAGATCCCGCAGGCCATGATCGACGCCGCCAACGAACAGGGCGGCAAGCTGAGCGAGGTCTATGAGGTGCAGTCCGGCGGCGACACCATCGGCTATGCCTTCAAGGTCACCGCGAGCGGCTCTCAGGGCAACATCGTGATGATCGTCGGCGTTGACACCGACCTCACCGTCACGGGCGTTTCCATCGTCAAGGCCTCCGAGACCGCAGGCATCGGCTCCAAGGTCATGGACAATGAAGCGACCTCCGCAGGCACCGGCGCGCTCGATCAGTTCGTCGGCAAGTCCGGCGCGGGCACGCTCGTCGTCAAGCAGAACATCGACGCCGTCACCGGCGCGACGGTCTCCACCAAGGGCGTGACCAAGGGCGTCAACGCCGCTCTGGCTGCCGCCGAGGCCATGAACTGAGAAAGGGGGAACGATCTATGAATTTTAACAAACAGCTCAAAGACGGTCTGATCTACCAAAACCCCGTTCTGGTGCAGGTGCTCGGTATGTGCTCCACCATGGCCATCACCACGAGCGTTGCAAACGGCTTTGGTATGGGCATCTCCGTTCTCATCATCCTGACGCTTTCCAACATCTTTATTTCCCTTCTGCGCAAGATCATCCCCAACGAAGTGCGTATCGCGTGCTACATCGTCGTCATCGCGGGCTTCGTTACGATCGTTGATCTGTGCCTGCAGGCGTTTGTCCCTGACATCGCCGAGAGCCTTGGCGTGTTCATCCCGCTGATCGTCGTCAACTGCATCATCCTCGGCCGCGCCGAGGCCTTTGCCAGCAAGAACTCCGTTGCCGCCTCCGCGGTGGACGGCATCTGCCAGGGCATCGGCTACACGGTGGTGCTGCTGATCCTGAGCGCGT
>USKV01000287.1 GCA_900555355.1 uncultured Collinsella sp. | reverse complement strand
TTGATCGGTCCTGCCATGGAGCTGGCGGCAAAGGATGCGCTCGAAGATCTGGGAATCATGGACGAAGGGTCGGATGACTAATCATGAATAAAGCCGATTTGACGCGCTGGTCCTGGGTCGAGATCGACCGCGGGGCGCTACGTCGCAACACGAGGGCCTATAAGAACTTGCTGAATCCACGTCAGCGCCTGTGCTGCGTGGTCAAGGCCGATGCTTATGGTCATGGAGCTGTTGAGTGCGCCAAGATCATGTATTCGGCCGGTGCCGACATGTTTGCCGTGGCGACGGTTAACGAGGGCGTTGAGCTCCGACAGGGCGGGATTACGAAACCCATCCTCATCCTAAGCGAGCCGCCCATCGAGGCCATTCCGACGTTGCTCGAGTTTGATATCATGCCCTCGGTCTATACGTCTGACTTTGCTCTTGCGTATGGCGAATGTGCCGTCGCGGCGGGCAAAGTGGGCAAGTATCATCTCGCCATCGAGACGGGCATGAATCGTATCGGCGTTCACTACACGCAGGTGCTCGACTTTGTCCGCGGTATAAATTTCCATCGCGGTATTCAGTGCGACGGCGTATTTACGCACTTCGCCACGGCCGATGAACCTTCGGGCTGGGACAAGCTGCAGTGTCAGCGCTTTACCGAGGCCGTTCAGGCCATTAAGGATGCGGGTTTTGAGTGCGGTATCGTGCATTGTGCCAACACGCTGTCTTCGATGCTCGACCCCTCGATGCATTTTGATATGATCCGCGCCGGCGTTGGCTTGTATGGCATGCAGCCGTGCGAGCTGAGTGGCCGCGTGATGCAGCTTGATCCCGTTATGAGCGTCCATGCGCGTGTGACGCGCGTGGCACACCCTGCGATGGGTGAGGGCGTGGGCTACGGTTTTACCTACCGCGTACCGCGTACGCGCGTTCAGATCTGTACGCTGCCGATCGGTTATGCCGATGGCCTATCGCGTACGCTTTCCAATCGTATGGATGTGCTGTATCGCGGCGAGCGCGTGCATCAGGTTGGCAATATCTGCATGGACCAGTTTATGGTCGCCATTCAGTCCAACCCGGCACACGAGATTCCCGAGGCCGAGTATGGTGACGAGATGATCATTGTCGGCCGCGATGGCGATGCCGAGATCACTATGGACGAGATGGCCCGACTGCGCGGAACGATTAACTACGAGGTCGCCTGCGGCTTTGGCATGCGTCTCGACAAGGTCTACGTGTAGGAGCCGCTATGGGCGTCATGCACATCCCCGGCCATACCCATCAGGCGCCACGTGAGGTCGCACTCGAGGAAATTGAGGCCGTTCTGGGCGATTGTCACCTCTGCCAGCTCTACCAGTCGCGTCACAATATCGTGTTTGGCGTGGGAAACCCCCGCGCTCGCGTGATGTTTATTGGTGAGGCGCCGGGTCGCAATGAGGATTTGCAGGGCGAGCCCTTTGTGGGGGCGGCAGGCGAGGACCTCAACGGCATTTTGTCGCTGGCGGGGCTCAAACGCGAAGACGTCTACATTGCCAACGTGCTTAAGTGCCGCCCGCCGGGAAACCGCAATCCGCGTCCCGAGGAAGTGCTGGCTTGCTCGCCGTTTTTGCGTGAGCAGATTCGAAGCATTTGGCCCGATATCATCGTGACGCTCGGTAACCCCGCGACGCACTTTGTGCTTAAGACCGAGATCGGCATCACCAAGCTGCGCGGCAGGTTCCATCAGATGGGGCATTTTGTGGTGATGCCCACGTTCCATCCGGCGGCGGCGCTGCGTAATCCGGCGTGGCAGGAGCTGCTGGAGGAAGACTTTAAGATGCTGGGCGACTATCTGGAGCGGCATCCCGCGCCAGAGGGTGCCTCGGAATAATAAGGAGCATATATGTCCCTGGAACGCCTGGGGGTAGGTATTTATAAAACGGCTTGCTCTGCCGATACGGAGCATTTTGGCGAGCTGGTCGCGCCGTGCCTGGAAGATGGTGATGTGCTGATCTTGACCGGCGGCTTGGGTGTGGGCAAAACCCACTTTACCAAGGGCGTTTCGCGTGGTCTGGGCGACGGCCATATGGTCACGAGCCCCACATTCGCACTCATGGCCGTTCATGATCAGGGGCGTATTCCGCTGTTCCACTTTGACCTGTACCGTCTGGAGCATGCTTACGAGCTCGAGGATACGGGCATTTTCGATGTACTGGGCTATGAGGGTGCCTGTCTGCTGGAGTGGGGCGAACAGTTTCAGGATGAACTGACAGACGAGTATCTTTCGGTAACGCTTAAGCGTGATGAGAACGATAGCGACGTGCGAACGATAACGCTCGAGGCGCACGGCGGGCGCGCAGCGGAGCTTTCTGATTTGATTGATAAGGCTGTACAAGATG
>USKV01000286.1 GCA_900555355.1 uncultured Collinsella sp. | reverse complement strand
CTGCTTGGCCTCGAGACCCACGTTCTCAATGCGCGTAAGGCGACGCATCTCGGCACGCGTGAGTTCGAGCTCACCAGCATCGGCAGCCTCGAGCTTCTCGGTAGCATCGAGACCGGCCTCGATCTTCATAGCCAGATCGACCTCTTCGGAGGCGGTCAGCAGATCGACCTTGCCGATCTCCTTAAGGTACATACGAACCGGGTCGCCGGTCAGCATCACCGTGGAGGCATCGATGCCGCGCACGCGCGAACGCGAACGAGACGTGCGCACGGTGTGCTTCTTCTTGCTCTTGGAAGAGCCCATCTCGGCGTCGGCCTGACGGGCCATCTTAAGCTCGTGGTCGTCGAGCGAGCCGGAATCGTGCTCGTCGTCATCGAAATCGTCGGTATCGCTATCGTTATCGTCATCGTCGACGTCCATGGGGGCGTCGTCGTTACCGCTCGCGGAGATAATCTGGATGCCGCTGTTGCGCAGCGCGGAATACACCGCGTTGAGCTGCTCGTCAGATACATCGATATCCTTCAGGGCGACCTGAATCTCGTCCTCGGTTACCGAAGTCCTGTTTGAGCCGTTGCCCATGAGCTTTGCAACGTAGGATTCCAGCCCAGTACCCGTGCTCTCAGTCTTTTTTGGCACAGATTCTCCCTTCGTAGTCCACAGGACTCAATACTTTAGCACACACAAAGACGTCTATACCCAAAATAAAGACAGGATATAGGCGAGAATACGCTGGTTGACCACAACATCTAGGCCTGATCGGCACCTGCGGTCTCCAAACCGATCAAACGGAACGGGTCGGCCACGCCACCGATCGACTTTTGGAGCTCGCGCTGGCGCTGAGAATCTTGCATCGCTTGCATCGTCAGCACACGGCGCGCCTCGTCGTCGAGAGACCGGTCCTGACGTAGCTTGGCCTGTGCGGCACGCATGCGACGCTTGATGGTGTAGAGCTCGAGCGTATCGAGCATAAAGACGATGTTCGTCTCGGTCGGGTGCTTACTCGTTGCCGAGATGCGCCCGGCGCTGACAAGCGATGCCGCCTCGGGACACACCGCGCGTGCCGCATCCATGCATGCCGCAGGATCGGTTCCCGGCGGCGTTGCCAGAACGGCCCATGCGATGGACTCGTGACGTGGGTCAACCCACTCGATGGAGCAGATGCGGTCGGCATACGTGCGGAACAGGTCGGGGTAGCTCGTGAGCATGGTCAACAGTTCGCGCTCCCCTGCCAAGGACTTGCGCTCAAGATCGGTAAGAACCATAGGGGCCGAGGCGTCCGCCGGAACACCGGCGGGCGCAGAGCACATACCGTCAGGCACATCAATCGGCGGCAAGTCGTCAACGACCTCCACTGGTGCAGCACCATAGGCATCGAGCGGGACGTAGTCGTACGGCTCTTCTTCGACCGGTGCGGACACCGGCGGCGTCGCGCCCGATGCCCAAGCACCGCGACCGGCATCGCGAGAGCCCGACGCCCGACCGCCCGCGCTACCGGACCGCTCAGCCTGCGCCCTCTGGCGCTCATAGTTCTGCTCACGGCGGCGTTCCGCATCTTCGCGCTTGGCGACATCGCGAAACACACGGCCCGAACTCGCGCGCACGGTCTCCAGGTCCAAACCCAGCAGATCGGCAATCTGGATAAAGTACGTGTCAATCATATAGCTGTCGCGCAGCGGATAGATGAGCGTCAGCGCATCCTCGAGCGCTTTAGCGCGACCGCCCGGTGTGGTAATGTCGCTCGACTCCTGTAGCGAACGATAGACAAAGTCCATGAGGGGCTCGGCGGCATCGATGCGCGCCTGCAGTGCCTCGCCACCATGCGCGGTGATGAACTCCATGGGGTCGTTGCCGTCGGGAAGTACCACGCAGCGCAGGTCCATCGAATCCTGCTCGATAAACTGAATCGCGCGACGGGCAGCCTTTTGACCAGCGGCGTCGCCATCGAACATATATACAATGCGCTTGGCAAAACGGGTAAGCGTCTTTACATGATGCTCCGTAAGTGCTGTGCCCAGCGTGGCGACGACGTTTTTGATCCCTGCCTCCCAGCAGGCGATGCAGTCGGTATAGCCTTCCACCACAATGGCGGTATCCTGCGCGACGATAAACTCCTTGGCCCAATTAAAGCCGTAGAGGTTTCGCTTTTTATGAAACACGCTCGTCTCGGCGGTGTTGAGATACTTAGGCTGGCCGTCGCCCATAATGCGACCGCCAAAGGCAATGTTGTGACCCTGCTCGTCAAAGATGGGGAACATCACGCGGTCGTAAAAGCGGTCGGCAAGCTGCCCGCGCCCGCGACTCACGGCAACGTTGGCGTCGATCATCTCCTGCGGGGTAAAACCCGCCTGGTACAGGTGCGACACCAGCGCGTTACGGCCCGG
>USKV01000285.1 GCA_900555355.1 uncultured Collinsella sp. | reverse complement strand
TACGTGTAGTCGTATACTCCGAACCATGTCGAAAGGTGCGATATTAAAACCGAAGGTAACGGGCTTGCGATCTTAGGAAGATCGAGGGAATGGTTAGGGGTCGCGGGTCAAACGTAGTAGATGGGCGTGATTCGTGGCGAGCTGATCCTGGGACCGACGATTCCGCTCTCGTGCCTCGTGGTCACCACGATCTTTGGGGGCTCGGCTGGCCTCTCCATATAAGTTGCGGTGGAATAGTTCCTGTTTGGGGCGGCTGCCGGGTTTTTCAGGAACTCTTTCACCGCAACTTATGAGAGGTGGACATCGCCGCTCGTGGCTTTGTAAAGAGTGTCCCTTTTGGCTAGTCGTTTAAGAACGTCCCCGATGACTAAGTTGCAGGTGGTTGCGGTTGTGCTACACTAACCCTGCGTAGTTGACGCAATCATTTCGATACAGATCAATGATGTCCGTCGTTTTTGTACGGAGCTAGACTGTTTAGCCGCCCTGAAGGTTTATGCAGGGAGCATGTGATCACAGGGCTTGAAAAGAAAGTTGAGCAAACACTGTGTCTGATCAACAGCAAGAAAACGAAATAACGACGACGCAAGCCGCTCCCGCTGCACCGGTTGCGTCGGACCAGGTCGCGGCGCCCGCGCAAGCCTCGGCTCCTGAGACGCCTAAGGCTGCTTCGACGCCTACGCCTGTAGCGGCTGAGAAGGCCGTGTCTGCAACTGGTGAGGAGGCTGCTCCGGCAAAGCCCAAGCGCACGCGCCGTGCGGCCAAGCCTGCCGATGACGGCGAGGAGGTCACCAAGCCCAAGCGCCGTACCACGCGCACGACGCGCGCCAAGCGTACCGTTGCAGCTGACTCCTCGGCGCCGATTTCCGATGAGGTCGCGCAGGCACGTGCGTTGGCGCAGATTAGCGAGGCTCAGGTGGTGCGCGCCCGCCGTCGTGCTGCCGAGCGTGAGGCCGCGGCTCTGACCGAGCTTGCAGCTCCGTTTGTGCCCGAGACGCCTGCCGCCACCGAGACCCCTGTCGCCGACCAGCCAACCGAGAAGCCGGTACCGCGCACACGCCGTCGCACGGCTGCTAAGGCCGAGCAGGTTGCCGATCAGGTAACCCCCGAGCTCGCTGAGGCTTCGGTCCGTTCCGCGGCAGGGGAGGGCACATCGCCTGTTGAGCCCGCTGCGCCTGTCGAGGCCAGTGAAGTTCCCGTTGTCGATCCGGCTTTGCGCCCGCACCGTCGCGGTCGCAAGCCCAAGGCTTTCGTCGAGGCCGAGAAGGCCGCAGCCGCAGCCGCCGCCGCTCGGGATGCTGCGGCGACCGCCGAGCCTGCAACCGCTGCCGACGCGCCCGTCCAGGATGCTACGACTTCCGAGGCCGTTTCTGCCGATGTCGAGCCCGCCGACGTCCGTCCTGGTCGCAGCCATCGTACTGCTGCTAAGCGCACGTCCAAGGCCAAGGCTGCCAAGAAGGGTGCGTCCGAGGTTTCCGCCGAGACGACCGCCGATGCATCGACTGATGCCGCCGAGCCCCAAGACGTCGAACAGTCTGCGTCCGAGAAGCCCAAGCGCGGTCGCAAGAAGTCCGCTAAGGCCAAGGCCGTCGAGCAGCATGCCGAGGCCGAGCCGCAGGGCGATTCCAATGCCGAGGCCAGCGATGATGCTTCGGCTAACGAAGACGCCTCCGCAACCGATGGCACCGCCCCCGTCGAGACCGAAGAGAGCGCTCGCCCCAACCGCCGTCAGCACAAGCGCAACGACGAGCGTAATGACCGCAACGAGCGCAAGGACGAGCGTAACAACGATCGCCGCAACCGTCAGCGCGACCGCAAGCAGCGCAATAAGGAGCGCAATGCCGCTCCGACTGAGCCCACGCTTTCGCGCGAGGAGCTCGCGGCCATGAAGGTCGCCGAGCTGCGCGAGAAGGCCAAGGAGTTCGAGATCGAGACGACCGGCAAGAAGAAGGCCGAGCTCGTCGAGGAAATCTACACCACCGCTGCGAAGGCCGAGGGCTTCCGTGACATCAAGGGCATTCTGCAGATTCGCCCGGACAGCTCCGGCATCATCCATGCCCACGGCTACATGAAGTCCAGCGACGACGCCTTTGTGCCCGCCTACCTCATCCGCTCCGCGCGTCTGCGCACGGGTGATGTGATCGAGGGCTCGCTGCGCCCCTCACGCGGCGGCGACAAGCGCGCCGGCCTTGCCAAGATCACAACCGTCAACGGTCTTGATCCCGAGCAGGCCCGTAACCGCCCCAAGTTCGGCGACCTCACGCCGGTCTATCCCAATGAGCCTCTGCGCATGGAGCACGGTAAGGATTCCATTACCGGTCGCGCTATCGACATCGTGTCGCCGATCGGCAAGGGTCAGCGCGGCCTGATCGTGTCGCCGCCAAAAG
>USKV01000284.1 GCA_900555355.1 uncultured Collinsella sp. | reverse complement strand
GGCTCCAAAGATCGTCGGAATCGAGGTAGGCGATATATCGGCCACGCGCCTCGCTGAGAGCTTTATTGCGCGCCCTGGCTACGCCCTGATTGATTTCTTGCTGGAAAAACCGAAGACGAGGCTCACTCTCGCAAAGCGACCGGACAACTCGAGCACTACCATCGGTCGAGCAATCGTCAACAACGATAATCTCCAAGTTGCTCATAGTCTGGGCCGACACGCTCGCAATTGTCTGAGCAATGTTAACCTCGCTGTTGTAGCAAGGAATGATGACTGAAACGAGAGGCGAGGTCTCTTGATCCGAATGCTGCTGACTCGTAACTAGTGTCATTTACCGGTCCTCCTAACAAGCATCACCTTGAAGGTCTCGAAAAATACGTCAATGTCGGTCTTGACGTTTGCGCCACGCGCGTATACGAGCTCTATCTTTTGGCGTAAGCCGTTCTCAAACGTGGCAAGGTTGCGCGGACCGCACTGCCAAGCGCCCGTAATACCCTGGGGCACGCTGAGAAGGACAGCACGATCTTCGGGTGCGTAATTCTGCACTTCGTCGATAGTGATAACGCGCGGCCCAACGATGGAGATCTGCCCTAACAGCACGTTGAGAAACTGTGGGATCTCGTCGAGACTCGTCTTGCGGATGAGCCGTCCCAGACGCGTAATGCGTGGGTCGTCATCCACTTTTCTTTCACGCCGCCAGGTGGCCAATTGCTCTGGGGTGAAATACTTCTCCACATCATCGGCATCCGCAACCATGGAGCGAAACTTATAAATGCGAAACGGCCTGCCGAGTCTTCCAACTCGCTCCTGAGAGTAGATAGGGCTGCCTTTGGTGTCGAGGGTGATAGCGACTGCCAGTACAGTACATGGCACCAGGCCCAAAAAGCACACCAAACCGCTGAAAATGATGTCGAAAATGCGCTTAAGGGCGCGGTACGACACGGGACGCTTGTCTAAGGAGCGGCAGAGATCTGCAAACTCGGGGGTGCCTGGTGCGGGGATGGACTGTGACCGTATGAACGTCGCAGCTCCTTCACGACTATCTTCGCAGATGTCCACGTGCACGTCAGGTTGAGCGGACGTGGTAATGATATCGTCCTGTATGGTTATACGTCCCTTTGCTGGAGAAGCGCGACAATATGGCTTCTCAAGCGCATGCAACGAGGTATGTGACGCTGCTGAATTATCGGATTTGCTTGTCAACTGTTCTTTCAAACCTACGTCCCCGACCTCGGGGATCCTCCCTGTCCCGTTAAACAGTCGCCTGCAACTAGGCGATCGCCTTTTTAAGGTTCCGCATGACGCGCTGCTCGGCTGAAAGCACGGCTAGGCCAACGCGCGTAGTTACGCGTCGGCCGCACAGGTCGAGCTCCAAATAAGCAGTGCTCTTGCGTCTGTTAATGCTTTGGCTCTGTTAGACCAGAATTGACATATAGGTGATGCCACCGTGGTATAATGAAACCAGCAACCACGGCATTGGAGCAGGTATGAACGCCGAGGATCTGGTCATCACCCTCAAGAAGAATATGGCGAAGCTCAGCAAGTCCGAGCGCCGCCGTGCAATCGAGTCGGTACGCGATATCATCCGTGCCGCCATGTTCGACGATGCAGCAGGAAGCGGCTACGTGATGGAGCGCTGCCCACGTTGCGGCTCGGTCGCTATCGTCAAGAAGGGCAAGTCCAGGAACGGTGAGCAGCGCTACCTCTGCCGCGACTGCGGCAGGACGTTCTCAGGCTCCACCGACCGGATTCTCGGCACGAGCAGATCTGCGTCATGACGGGCATCAGCGACACGAATGCCACCTTCTTCGAGGTCTCGGGGCGAGGCGTGGTCTCGCGCAAGCGTGCGGCGGAAGCCCTTCGCGACCGTATTGGCGCGGGCGCGGTCGTCGCCACGGACAAGGCGACCGCATACATCGATGTGTTGTGCGACTTGAAGGTTGCCTCGCATGAGTCCTATGATTCCAGGGACCGCTCGGAGGGCACCATCAACCGCATCAACACCGTCCATTCGCTCCTCGATGCCTTCATGGAGCCGTTTAAGGGCGTGTCAACGAAGCATCTCGATGCTTACCTCGCTTGGTTTAAGTGGTGCCGAACCTTCATGGCGGCCGACTCCGGCACTGCCGAGCGCACGGTCGCGCGACAGCTTGCGAACGGCGTATGCAGGAGCCGTATCCGCGACATGTTCAACGTCCTGCCGCCCTATATGGACTACTGGGTCGCATCCGCCGCATAGAGACGATAAAATAGTTGCACCGTGATATACGAGGAAAGGTACAACCATGCCGTCGAACATACCGGCCACGACGATCCGCATCGAACCGGAGGTCAAGAAAGAGGCCACAGTCATCCTGGACGAGCTCGGGCTGTCCATGTCCACC
>USKV01000283.1 GCA_900555355.1 uncultured Collinsella sp. | reverse complement strand
ACTTTTTAGCACCGGCACCGCGCGAGCCGCGCGTCGTACGACGGCGTGTGCCCTCGCCAGACGTAGGCACGCGCTTGCCCTGGAGGAAGCGGATGGCGTTGATGACATCCATCTTCACAAACACAACCACCGCGGCGACGGCGAGCACGGCCGCGAGAACAAACGCGGCGATCGCTACGTAAAAGTAAACGTTTTCCATGTTCGCCCCTCCTTAATCCTCGGCGACGACGGCGTTGGAATACACCGTGGTGATCTTGCGCTGGACCTCGTTCTCCAAGCGCTGGATGGTCTCGTCGCGACGCTGCTCGGCATCGTCATCCTTGGGCGAGACGGACTTGAGACCCGAATCGACCTTCTTGTAGAGCTTCTCGGCCTGCGACTTCTTAATACCGGCGGCCTTGAACTTATCCATGTAGGTCTCCATGGCGTTGGAGATCAGCGCGTAGCTGTCCAGGCGCACCGTCTCGTTGGACTCGCTGGCGATCTCGTCGGCCAGGTCCTCGAGGTTGCCCCAGTACTCCTTGTACATGGAATCGGAATCGTCGTCGGTCTTGACCGCGATGGCGATCTTGGTCGTGAACTGCGCAATGCCGTTGTAGATCTTGGCCTTGTCGCGATTCTCGAACGACGGGTCCTCCGCGGCGTTCTTAAAGTACTCGGCAGACGCCTTGATGCGCGTGGTGCGGTTGGCGTCCTCGTCGTCCTTGCTGCCGCCATAGGAGTAGAAGTACCAGTACAGACGTCCCATCTCGTAAGACAGCTCCGAGAACCTGCTCGAATTCTCAAGCTCGGTCAGGTTCTGCTGGTACACGTCGTCGAGCTGCGCCTTCTCTTTGGTGGTGAAGGTGCCGTCGGCCTTGTAAGCATCGATGAGGCCCTCGTAGCCCTCGACGTCGCCCGGACGATAGCCAATGGCGGCGAGGTAGGCCTGCTCGGCCTTCTCGGGAGCCGACTGGGTCTGGTCGCGGCCGAGCTTCATCTGGTAGTCGAACTTCTCGGTAATCGTGGACTCGCGCAGCGCCATGCTGCCAATGCCCACGACCAGGCACACCACGCACGCGATGACACAGCCAAAGAAGGTCTTGACCTTGCGGGCCTGCTTATCGCGGAACTCGCGGGTGAGTTCCTTGTAGATCTCCAGGTCGGCAGCCAGCTCGTCGCAGTCCTGGTAGCGGCGGGCACGCTCGAGCTCGCAGCACTTGGGAATGATGACGTCGGCAAAGCCCTCGCCCACGTTCTCGTTCTTGGTGTGAACGTTGGGCAGCGGGAACTCGACCGGAGGCGCCTCGCCCACCAGCAGGTGCCACATGGTGGCGCCGATGCCGTAGATATCGGTACGGGCGTCGGTCTGGGCCTTGCCGTACTGCTCGGGCGCGGCGTAACCCGTGGTACCAAAGGCGATGGTGTCCTTGCGGGCCTCGTCCTTGTACTCGCGCGCAACACCCAGGTCGATTAGCTTAATGTAGCCATCGGGGTGCAGCATGATGTTGGAGGGCTTCATGTCGCGGTAGACGATGGGCGGGTCCTGACGGTGCAGGTAGCCCAGGGCGTCGCACACCTGCAGCATCCACTTTTGCACGTCTTCCTCGGACTGCGGGCCCTCGCGGCGCACCACGTCTGCCAGGGACGTACCCTCGACGTGGTCCATGATGACGTAGATGAAGTCCTCGGTCTTCTCGATATCGACGATGTCGACGATATTGGGGTGATCGAGCTTGGACAGCAGCTCGGCCTCGCTTGCCAGCGACTGCTCGATGGGGCGGCCGGTGGGGTCGGTCGCGTTGCGGTCGACCTCTTTGACAGCCCACTGCTTGTTGGTAAGCTGCAGGTCGGCGGCCAGGTAGACACGGCTCATGCCGCCCTTGCCGATCACCGACAGAATCTTGTAGCGGCCCTTGATGACGTCGCCCACGCGCTTACGGCGCGCGTCGACCTCTCGCCTGCTTCTGGTAGACGGCATGGGCTATCGACCTCCCTGAGGCTTGACGCGCAGCACCAGCGCGGTAACGTTATCGGCCTCTTTGCGATCCATGACGAGCTGGGCCGTCTCGGCGATGCGCTGCGTGACGCAACCGGGCTCAAAGCCCTCGCGCTCCTCGCGGTCCAGGTCGGCGGCGGTGCAGGTGGCGTAGGCGCCGCGACGACGCTCGGCGTCCCAGGCGTTGGCGTCCAGGGCGTCGGGGCCCAGGCGACGACGGAGTTCGGTGTCGGTGAGCACATGGCGGAAGCCGTCGGAGCACAGCAGGTAGATAGCATCGCGATCGAGGTTGCCGTGGATCAGGTCGGGCACGACCTCCTTGGTGGAGCCCAGGCACTGCAGCAGCACGTTGCGGCGCGGGTGCGTGAGGGCTTCCTCGGGGGTGATGCGACCGGCCTCGACCTCGCGGA
>USKV01000282.1 GCA_900555355.1 uncultured Collinsella sp. | reverse complement strand
ATCTGCCTAATCACCACATGGTCGACTGCGCCGACCATGTGGTGTCCATCGATGTTCCTTCGGGTCTGAATGCCGAGACCGGTGTTGTCGACGACGACTGCATCCGTGCCGAGCGTACGGTTACGATGATCACGCCCAAGATTGGCCTCTACAGCGCTGATGGCCCAGAGTACGCCGGTGATCTGGTGTGCGGTAGCCTCTATGATCGCCTTGATGAGGTCATCGATGATGTCGACCATGCCGCCGAGATTGTCGAGCCCGGTGACCTGGTGGATTTCTTTGCTCCGCTGCCCACGAATATCGATAAGTATTCTCGCGGTTCCGTCCTTATTGTCGCCGGCTCGGCGCAGTATCCTGGCGCTGCTATTATGGCCGCCAAGTCTGCTGCCCGTGCGGGTGCCGGCTATGTGGCTGTCGCGACGCCCGATGCGTGCGCCAATCTTATTCGTATGGCACTTCCCTCGATTCCGGTTTTTGCTATTCCGTCCGATTCCCGCGGCTCTTTTGGTGCCGCTGCCCGTATGACCGTGTGCGAGATTGCAAAGAAGTACAGCTGCGTACTGTGCGGTCCCGGCATGACGACGTCTGCCGGTGCCATGCAGGTGGTTTCGGGCTTGTTGGAGCTTGATGTGCCGCTGATCCTTGATGCCGATGCGCTCAACTGCCTTTCTAAGATTGCCATCGACGGTATCGATAGCAACCCTGAGATGTACCGCCGCGAGCAGCCGCTCGTCATGACGCCGCACTATCGCGAGCTTTCGCGCTTGGTTGCCGGTGACGAGGTTAACGATTTGGGGACTGCAATTGCGGCAGCGCAGAAGGTTGTCTGGGCTGCTGGCTCCGACAATCTCGTGGTTATTGCCAAGGGGCCGACGACGGCTATCTGTGGCGTTGAGCGCGTGCTTTTGCCGCTCTCGGGTCCGGCGTCGTTGGCGACTGCCGGTTCGGGCGATGTTCTCGCGGGTATTTTGGCTGGCACGCTTGCCACCATGCGCGACGAGATGGATCGTTGGGAGTTGCTGTATTCGTACGCCGTCGCACTTCACAGCTACGCCGGGTTTGCCGCGGCGACGGAGTATGGTGAGAAGAGTGTTATTGCGACCGATCTGATCGACTTGATCGGTCCTGCCATGGAATTGGCGGCAAAGGACGCACTCGATGATCTGGGAATCATGGACGAAGGGTCGGATGACTAATCATGAATAAGGCCGATTTGACGCGCTGGTCCTGGGTTGAGATTGACCGAGGGGCGCTTCGCCGCAACACGAGGGCTTACAAGAACCTGCTCGATCCGCGTCAGCGACTGTGCTGCGTGGTCAAGGCCGATGCCTATGGCCATGGTGCCGTCGAGTGCGCCAAAATCATGTACTCGGCCGGAGCCGACATGTTCGCGGTGGCAACGGTCAACGAGGGTGTTGAGCTCCGACAGGGCGGGATGACGAAACCCATCCTCATCCTAAGCGAGCCGCCTATCGAGGCCATTCCGACGTTGCTCGAGTTCGATATTATGCCTTCGGTCTATACGTCCGATTTCGCCCTTGCCTATGGCGAGTGCGCTGTCGCGGCAGGCAAGGTGGGTAAGTACCATCTAGCCATCGAGACGGGCATGAACCGCATCGGTGTTCACTACACACAGGTGCTCGACTTTGTTCGTGGTATTAGCTTCCATCGCGGTATCCAGTGTGATGGCGTCTTTACGCACTTCGCCACGGCCGATGAACCTTCGGGTTGGGACTATAAGCTGCAGTGCCAGCGCTTTACCGAAGCCGTTCAAGCCATTAAGGACGCGGGTTTTGAGTGCGGTATCGTGCACTGTGCCAACACGCCGTCCTCGATGCTCGATCCCTCGATGCATTTTGATATGATTCGCGCCGGCATCGGTCTATATGGCCTGCAGCCGTGCGAGCTGAGCAGCCGCGTGATGCAGCTGGACCCTGTCATGAGCGTTCATGCGCGCGTGACGCGTGTGGCACATCCTGCAATGGGCGAAGGCGTGGGCTACGGATTTACCTATCGCGTGCCGCGCACACGCGTTCAGATTTGCACGCTGCCGATTGGATATGCCGACGGTCTTTCGCGTACGCTCTCCAATCGCATGGACGTGCTGTATCGCGGTGAACGTGTGCGTCAGGTGGGTAATATCTGCATGGACCAGTTTATGGTCGCCATCCAGTCCAATCCGGCGCATGAGATTCCCGAGGCCGAGTATGGTGACGAGATGATCATTGTCGGCCGCGACGGTGATGCCGAGATCACCATGGATGAGATGGCGCGCCTGCGTGGCACGATTAACTACGAGGTTGCTTGCGGCTTTGGCATGCGTCTCGACAAGGTCTACGTGTAGGAGCCACTATGGGTGTCATGCACATCCCCGGACATAGTCACCAG
>USKV01000281.1 GCA_900555355.1 uncultured Collinsella sp. | reverse complement strand
GCAAGACCGGTCGAAACGCGCTCGACCTCGGGAATGCCGCGTCCCTGACGAAAATTGCGGTCGCTACAGTCGCCAGCAGCACCGACGACCATGGCCGGATAGTAACCAAGACTCTGAGCGAGCTTTTTGCCGGTAAGACCGGCGAGTTCGCTCGTGAGCTCCGTGCAGTCGGGTCCGACGCAAGCGGAATGCACCGCCCAGTTCACAAAGCCCGCAAATGGCTTGACTTCGGTATCGAAGAACGATACGACAATGACCTCATTGTCGGCGAGTTCACCTGGGATGATGCGGTTGTCGTAGAAACCGGTGATGACCTGCTTGCCCAAGCGACAAATCGCGGGCTGTGCGTTGGCGCGGCACTCCTCAAAGCATTGGCAAATGGTATCGAGGAACCAGCGGTAGTAGTTCTCGTCGAATTTTCCCGTCCACCAGCTGCGGTGGTAAGCGACGATTGAAGTATGGTCGTGCGTCGCCGAGAGCAGGACGCAATCACGGTCAATGCCGTAGCGCTCGGCGAGCATTGTCTTGACTTCCTCGGCCATGCTTTCCTCGAACTCGAGGACATCGGCATTAAAGAGAAACACTTCACGTTCGCCTTGCTGGAAGAGGATGGCGTTGGCGAAGACGTCGTCATGGACGCCTGTCGCAGGCTCCAGACGGTTGGGAAGATTGCGGTAGCCAATCAGGTAGATGTCGCCCTGTGGGGTGATTTTGCGGCGCGCGTGTCCAATGTTCATGCACGTTCTCCTTCTGTGTCACGCCGCATTCAAGGCGGCAATGATGATTTCGACGAGGCGCTCATGGGATCCGGCGGCAAAACCGGAGTTCATGGCCTCATAGGTGATCTTTTCGTACGCGTCGGGAGCCGGTAGGTACTTCTGTCCGCCGTTGACGAGCGTGGCAAAGAACACAGAGCCGGACCGAGCGGCGCGCACAGTGGCGCCGAATGCACTCGAGACCTCAGGTTGTACGCCGACAAGCTCGACGTTTCCCAGCCGGAGCAGATAGACCCTCGTGCGCTGCTCGCCAGCGGCATGAAATTCATACGTTCGGTGCGGAGCCAAAGAGTGAAAATCGGCGCGTGTCTGAGCGGGCAGAAAAACGTCGACCGTGCGGGCATCGATGCCGGTGGCGTCATCCTCACGCGCCATGCGAGCGGCCTCGATCAAAGCATCGCCCAAGGCCTGACCCTGCTGGTGCAGCATGCGGTATCCGTCTTCATGGGCATCGACCGTCTGCTTAACGCCGGCCGCATCGAACATGACGTTCATGGCGCGCTCCGCCGGACCTTGGTCGCCCGCGGCGCCTGGCAGCAACAGGGCAACGCCGCCCAGCTCGCGCTCGAGTGACATGGCGGCAAAACCAAAGAGGTCTCCGCTCGCCATGTGCCTCCCCTCGGAGTCGCGCGACCCGTCGAGCACGGAGGACTGAACGTCCGCCGTCGCGAGCACGGCAACATACTCGCCCCCGGCATCCCTTATGGCGAGTACGGGCATCGTGTGGTCGGCAAACCCCCTGGGATTCGAGCCCAACCACCAGCCGGCAGGCGTCTCAATGTCGCGATTAACGTTCACGGGGCATTCGCCCTCCACAGTGGCGAGCGTGGCAGAGCGAATGCCCGCAACAGCGCGCTCGACAGCCGTGCGGGCGGCAGCGACGAGCGCTGCGCGATAGCGCTCGTTGCGGTTGCGGGCAGCATCGTCGACAAGATGCCCGGGAGTGCGGACGTGAGGCATGGAAAACGTGTGGGTAGGAACCACCCAAGAATAAGCACCGCTGCAATTGGCGGCATCCTCAACAACCTCACGCAGATCGGCGAGTAGAGCCGGAGCGATCGAGGTGACCTCAAGCGAAAGGACGCAGGCGCGTCGCCCCGTCCCCTCGATGATAAGGGCACGGGCGAAGACCTCATGACGGAGTTCGTCGAAACCGTCGAACGGCAACACGTCCCCAAGATCGATGGCCACACGAGCGGCCCCAGCCCTCATCTCTCCTTCGTCCATGGCAGATACTCCCCTCTGATTGCCGCTCACTCGACACCGTACAGTTGCTGCGCCGTACCGCCAAGCACAAGGTCGCTGTCTGTATCGCTCAGATTTGCAGCGCGAACGCAGGCGACACCCTCGGTGAGCCACTCGCGTTTAACGGGATAGCTCGTGCCAAAAACAATATGGTCTGCACCCAGCACGTCAACCGCGCAGGCAAGGAGTGTCTTGCCCCAAGGCTGAGCATGGGACATGTCGAAATAGATGTTGTTCTCGAGGCGCCTGGAAACGGTCTCGGTATCGACCTGAAAACGGCCAGAAGCATCAGGGCGCTTGGGACCATGAGGCAGCAACATCTCCTTGAACGCAAAGTATGCGCCGCCGAGCATGGAGTGGACCATCTTGA
>USKV01000280.1 GCA_900555355.1 uncultured Collinsella sp. | reverse complement strand
AGTTCAACCCCGCCAAGCGAACCCTTATCTTCGTGCAAAATCAGTGGGCACTTCCCCGTGTCTACAAGGCTCTCCAGCCCATGGCCCATCTACTTCCGCAGCAAATCGGTCTTTTGGGACTCAACTGCGAAGACTGGACCAACCTCACCACGCCGACCGTCTCCACGATCATCGAGCCCGTCGACCAGGAAGGCAGAGAGGCGGCCGAGATGCTCCTCGCGCTACTCGATGGCAGCAGCACGCCCGGTGAGCAGCGCATTCTCGAATGTAAACTCAATTGGCTCGGTTCCACCTCGATCTAGCCATACGTCAAATATGAGGCAAATGGATCCGTAGCGTTTGTCCCAAATCTTAAGTATTTGTTCGACAGAACGGCCCCTGCCGGCTCCTGCTAGACTGGTAGATTCCCAACCGTCCATCCAGGAGCCTCCATGTCGCGCAAGTCCGCCTACAAGCAAGTACTTTCCATCGGCACCGCCGTGGTGCTGGGGTTTGCGCTGTTCACAGGGTCGCTCGACGGAGCGCCCAAGCTGTTGTCGCCGCAAAGCGATGAGCAGGCGGCGGCTCTAGCCGAAAAACAAAACGAGAGTCCCAGCCGCACCGACGACGAGGCGGACCTGGTCGCTCGGCTCGAATCAGGAACAGCGAGCTCCGAGGACTCTCAAAATAGCCAAGACACCGGCGATGGCTCTGAATCCGCCGCAACCGACGCCGGTGACGCTGCCTCCGCGGATAGTGCCGCCACCCCCATCGACGAAGTCGAAAACCCCGACCTCAACCGCGCCCGCGGCGTATATCTCAGCAGCATTCCCGACTACGCCGGCAACCCCTACGTTGCCCTTCGCGCCGACAGCACGCACCCGCTCGGCACGCCGTCATTCACGCTCGATGAATACGAGCGCGCTACAGAAGAGGGCTGCTTTAAGAAGTTCTCCAAGCTCGACAGCCTGGGCCGCACCCGCAAAGCGCTCGCCTGCGTGGGCCCCGAATCACTCGGTCAAGGCGAGCGCGGCGATATCTCGCGTATCCATCCCGCTGGATGGCGCCAGCAGCGCTACGACTTTATTCCGGGTCAAAGCCTCTACAACCGTTGCCACCTCATCGCCTGGTCGCTCTGCGGCGAAAACGCTAATCGCAAGAATCTCCTCACCGGCACGCGCTATCTCAACGAGACGGGCATGCTACCGTTTGAAGAGCAGATTCTTAACTACACCCGCGACACGGGCAACCATGTGCTCTACCGCGTCACGCCCATGTACAACGAAGAGGAACTCGTCTGTCGCGGCGTTCGCCTTGAGGCGCAATCGGTCGAGGACCACGGCAAGACCCTCTGCTTCCACGTGTACTGTTACAACCTGCAGCCGCACGTGCAGATCGACTACGCCACCGGCCGCAACCAGGCATCCGGAGACTAGTGCCGACCGCGCCGCCCGTAACCCAAAAAAAGATCCGTTTTCCTCCGTCCCCAAGGAATCAAATAAGGCCGCCCCGGTTACCCAGGACGGCCTTTTCGTCAGCACCTACATTGCAGGCAAAACCACACGTTACTTGGCGCGGCCCTCCTCATAGCGCTCGACCAGCTTGGCCTGAACGTCATAGGGCACCTGCTCATAGCCCGCGGGCTTCATGGTAAAGTCGCCCGTGCCGCGCGTGATGGAGCGCAGGCGCGTCGAGTAATCCGTCAGCTCGGCCAGCGGCGCCTGGGCAATGACCACGGTGTCTCCGCGCTCATCGGTCTCCATGCCCGTCACGCGACCGCGCGAGGCCGAGATGTCGCCCATCACGGCACCGGCGTAGCTCTCGGGGATAGTCACCGTGATTTCCTCGATGGGCTCCAGCACCACCGGGTCGGCATCGGCGCATGCCTTGCGCAGGCCGATGCGAGCCGCCGCGCGGAACGCCATCTCGTTGGAGTCGACGCTGTGATACGAGCCGTCGTACACCGCGACGCGAATGCCCGTAAGCGGGTAGCCGGCAATGATGCCGTCCTTCATGGTCTCCTGGACGCCCTTGTCCACGGCGGGGATCAGCGAGCGCGGAATGCGGCCGCCCACGACCTCGTCCACAAACTCATAGCCGTCGCTCGTGCCGTCGGGCCCAATGAGCGGCTCCACGCGCAGCCAGCAGTCGCCATACTGACCGGCACCGCCTGTCTGCTTCTTGTGGCGGCCCTGGGCACTTGCCGTGCGGCGAATGGTCTCACGATACGGAATACGGATCGGCACGCTCTTGGCCACGACCTTGGTGCGATCCTCCAAACGGTTGAGCAGCACCGAAACCTGCGCCTCACCCACGGCGGAGATGATAGTCTGCCCGGTCTCCTCGTCGCGATCGATGCTCATGGTCGGATCGGCCTTGCAGGCTTTCTCGATAAACGTATAGAGCTTCTCTTC
>USKV01000279.1 GCA_900555355.1 uncultured Collinsella sp. | reverse complement strand
TGGAGGGGATGCAGTAGAAGATATCGACGATACGCATGATGAGGTTATCGACCCAGCCGCCGAAGTAGCCGGAGACGCCGCCGAGCACCACGCCGAGCGCCGCGGAGATGATGACGACGATGAAGCCGATCATCAGCGACACGCGGCCGCCGTACATCAGGCGGGTGAGCATATCCATACCGTTTTTATCCGTACCGAGCCAGTGCGCGGAGTCGGGGAAGGAATAGGCGTCGAACACGCGGGTGGACGTGCCCTCCTTGATCGACCACTGGTACTTGGCGGGATTGTATTCGAGCTTGATCTCGCGCTCCTGACCGGCGTCGTTCACATAGGTGTACTCGGTCTCACCGTTTTCGACGGCCTGCTGCACGCGCTCTTTGAAGTCCTTGCTGATGACCGTGCCGCTGACCTTGGACTGGATGACAAAGCGGCTGATGTAGGCGATCTCCTCGCCATTCAGCATGACGCTGTCTTCATCAAGCGTATAGGTCTTGCCGCTGGCCGTAAACTCCGCTTCGCCGTTGGCGTGCGCCTTGAGGGCGTTGAAGCTGAAGTTGAAGCCGAACTTCTGGCTGGGGTCGCTCGAGCTGATGATGTCCTTATAGGCGATGGCAAGGAGTCTGCCGCCGCTCGAGACGGAGTAGAGTGAGTCGCCCTCCTCGGTCACGTCGTAGGTGACGCCCTTGTAGGAGAAGCTGTCGTCCTTGCCCATGTGCAGCGTGAGCTGCGCCTGGAGGATCGTGCCGAACTCCTGACCGTCGGCCACGAGATAGCGGTACTCGGTGTTCTCACTCATGGCGGCGTATTCCTTGAGCTGGATATCGTCGCGGTAGAAGACCTCGTCCTGCCCGTAGGGGCTGATGAGGCCGCCGATGAAGGAGAAAATAAACATCACGGCGAGGATCGTCAGACCCACGACCGCGAGGCGGTTGCGGAAAAAGCGCTTGGCGACCAGCGTGACCGGGGAAAGGACCTTGACGCGGCGGTCGTCGTTGAGGGAAAGCTGCTCGGGGGAGCCGCTCTCCTGCTGATCGTTGATCTTCTTTTCTTCAGACATGGATTAGCGCCTCCTTTCTTACGCGATGCGCACGCGGGGGTCGACCACCGCGTACAGGATGTCGGAGATCAGGTTGCCCAGCAGGGTCAGGATCGCCAGGAACGTCATGTAGAACATGGAGAAGGGGATATCGCCCGCGACCATCGCATTGTACGAGATGAAGCCGATGCCGGGGATGGCGAACAGCGTCTCTGTGATGAGCGCGCCGGCAAAAAGGCCGGGCAGCGAGCCGCCGATGAACGTCACAAGCGGAATAAGCGTGTTGCGGAAGGCATGGTGATAGATGACCTTATGCTCGGAAAGACCCTTGGCGCGGGCGGTGCGGATGTAGTCGGCGTTGAGCACCTCGAGCATGTTCGTGCGCACATAGCGCATCCACGGGCCGATGGAAATGAACACCAGCGTCACGATGGGCAGCACCAGATGATTTGCCATATCGAGGATCTGACCAAACTGGCTGAGGGAGTTGAAGTCACGTCCCGTCAGGCCGACAAGGTCGAACCAGCCGAGCTTGATGCAGAAGATGAGCTTTAAGAGCGTCGCGAAGAAGAACGTCGGCAGCGACATACCCAGCAGTGCGACCGTCGTGACGGTGTAGTCAGTCACGCTGTACTGCTTGGTGGCGGCCACGATGCCGAGCGGCACCGCGATGAGAAGCTCGAACACGAGCGAGATGGCGCCCATGATGAACGAGACCCAGATGACCTCGTTGAACTTCTGGATGACGGGCACGGTATACTTCCAGCTGTCGCCGAAGTTGCCGGTGCACAGGTTCTTGAGCTGGACGAAAAAGCCGGGGATGAGGCCCAGGTCCAGGCCGTATTGTGCGTTGAGCTGTGCCAGCCACTCCTCATAGGGCTTGGAGCCGGGAGCCTGCGAGAGCTGCCGCGCCATATTCTCCACGTAGGAGCTGGGCATGCAGCGCATAAGCAGGTAGATGATGAATGTCACAAAAAAGAGGATCACCACCGACAGCAGCAGGCGTTTTACCAGATATTTGCGCATAGAATCCCTCCGTTTTTTGATAACGGCCGCCCCGCGCCCGGGGTCTTGTCGCCGTTTCGGGTTTGATATGTCTCTCTCTGCATATCAGCCAAATGCTCCGATGCACCGGGGCATTTGGATCATAGGCAGATGTGCCTGGGGCAGGCTACCCCGCGGCAGAAGCCGCAGGGTAGCCATGCGCCTAAGTAATGTTTTTGTGCAGCGACGGAGCTTACTGCAGGTCGAGCAGCTCGATGTCGTTGTACCAGGTCCAGTAGGTGGTGATATCAGGCGTCACGGTGTCGAGGTTGACACGCTTGGCGGAGAAGATCACGCAGTTCTGGCGCTGATAGATGGGGATCT
>USKV01000278.1 GCA_900555355.1 uncultured Collinsella sp. | reverse complement strand
CCTCGCGCCGGCTGCGGACCAGGTCGATCTTCTCGCGCGGGTAGTAGATGAGCGTACACAGCTCGCCCTTTTCGTCAAAGGAGAGCGTGTCGCCAAAGATCTCGTCGACATGTTCGCGCACGACGCCCGAGCAGTTGTTGAGGATGTGCATAAAGGCTTCGTACTCACCATGCACGTCGCTCATAAAATGCTCGGTGCCCTTGGGTAGGTTGAGGATTGCCGAGAGGTTGATAATTTCGGTAAATGCGGATTGTTCGGTGGGGAACTGTCTCGACAGCAGGCGCAGATACTTAAAGTCTTGCGGGTTGCGATCGAATGCGACCATGAAACACCTTCCGATATGGTTGGTAAAACTGATAAACAGCGTCAAACGTTTATCAGTATGCGCCGCTTTTGTTTCGATTTTGCGCCAGCGGCTGAATTGTCGGCTGAACGGTTTGGTAAATCGATTTAGTTGAGGTTGATGTGTCGGTTAAGTGGAGACGAAGGGGATGATTTTGCCCATGTTGGCCCATGGCTGGGATGGGGATGTTGATGATAAAGATATTCAATGCCAATGGTTCGAATTGGTAAATAGTGGACATTTGTATCGTATTTAGGCTTGCTGTGCGATAATTTGCGTAGCAATACTTAAGGAGCCTCATATGAGTGATTTTGTCCTGACCTGTGAATCCGCCGCCGATCGAACCCGTGAGTTCTTTGCGTCGCGCAATATCCCTGTCGTGTGTTTTCATTACGAGATCGACGATGTTGTCTATACGGACGATCTGTATCAGTCGATTACGCCGGACGAGTTTTTTGCCCAGATTGCCGCGGGCGCCATGCCCAAGACGTCTCAGGTGAGCGTGGGTGAGTACGAGGAGTTTTGGGAGCCGTTTGTTGCCGAGGGTAAAGACGTGCTGCACCTGACGTTGTCGTCGGGTATTTCGGGCACGTATGGATCGGCCTGCGTCGCGGCGCAGATGCTTGCGGATCGCTATCCCGAGGGCGGCAAGGTGCGCGTCATCGATTCGCTGGGGGCGTCTTCGGGCTTTGGTCTGTTGCTGGAATATGCCGCCGACGTGCGCGATAGCGGGGCTTCACTCGACGAGACGGCTGCCTGGATCGAGGAGCACAAGCTCAACCTGCACCACTGGTTCTTCTCGACCGATCTGTCGAGCTACCTACGAGGCGGTCGCATTTCGGCTGCGAGCGCGATCATCGGCACGGCGCTTAAGATTTGCCCGCTTATGACGGTCGATTGCGAAGGTAAGCTGTCGCCACGTGAGAAGATTCGCACTAAGAAGCGCGCGATTTCCGAGATGGCTAAGACCATGATGGCACACGTACAGGACGGTGCAGATTATTCGGGTAAGTGCATCATGTCGCAGTCGGCGTGCCGCGAGGATGCCGAGGCGGTCGCGGCGCTGATTGAGGAACAGGTTCCGCAGCTTAAAGGCAAGATTGAGATCAATGACATCGGTACTCTGATTGGCTCGCATACCGGACCTGGTACGGTGGCGCTCTTCTTTATGGGCGACAAGCGCGTGGATTAATTTGCCCCATCACGTCGCTGCATGATTGCTCAAACGAAAACGGCCCGCCTCACGTTTGTGGGGCGGGCCTTGCTGTTGAGGTTAGCGTTTCTTGCCGCGGAAGAAAAAGCCGTGCAATGAAGGCTTGAGGCCGCGGTTGGCGCGATGCTCCTCGACGCGCTCGTGGATCGAAGCGACGCGCTCGATGACTTCGTCGGGAATCGGCACATCGGGATTCATGTTCTCGACTTGGCTGACCTCGGCGGCGGCGACCTGGTCGATAATGGGCACGTCGTCGCGCGAGATGACAGGTGTGGCGTCTTCCTTCATCTTGCGATAACGCTGCATCATGTCGGTCTGTAGCTGCTGGGCCGAAGGCGGTGTCCAGATGATGGCGTTGGCGCCGGCGGCGATGGTCTCGCGAATGCTCTCGGGCGTCTTGCCGCCCGGCGCGATAAGCGGCAGGTTGGGATAGTGCTCGCGCAGCTCGCGTAGGACCTGGGGCGTGTTCTTGCCGGCGGCGATGTTGAGAATCTTGGCTCCAGCGCGCACCTTGGCGTGGGCATCGTCGTCGCAGCGAACGACCGTGGCGATGACGGGGATGTCGGCGATGTTGGTGATGTGCTCGACCATCTCGGCAGTGGCGGGGGAGTTGACCACACAGCCCGCCGCGCCCTGCATCTCGGAGACGGCTGCCATCTGTACGGAGCGCTTACCGGTCGTGGTTCCGCCGCCCACGCCTACAAAGACCGGGCACTCGGCGACAGTCAACAGCGCCTGCGTAATGGCAGGCTGTGGCGTGAAGGGGTAAACGGCAAAGACGGCATCGGCGTTGGAGTTGCGGATGACCGCGACGTCGGTGGTGTAGATAAGCGACTTGATGCGACGGCCG
>USKV01000277.1 GCA_900555355.1 uncultured Collinsella sp. | reverse complement strand
GAGCGTGCTGGCCAGGCCGCGCTTGAGCAGGATCGGGGTCTGCGTCTTGCCGACCTCCTTGAGCAGGGGGAAGTTCTGGGCGTTGCGAGCGCCAATCTGCATGACGTCGATCTTCTTGTCGAGGAAGACCTGCACGTCGCGCGGGTCCATGATCTCGGTGACGATCGGCATGTCGAGCTCGGCGGATGCCTCGCACAGCAGGTCCAGGCCGGCGGGGCCCATGCCCTGGTAGGCGTACGGGGAGGTGCGGGGCTTGTAGGCGCCGCCGCGCAGCATCGTGGCGCCGGCGGCCTTCACGCGGCGGGCGATGCGGATGAGGTTCTCGCCCTCGACGGAGCAGGGGCCGGCGATGACCTGGAACTGGTCGCCGCCGATCTTGACGCCGTGGCCACAGTCGATGACGGAGTCCTCGGGGTGGAACTTGCGGTTGGCGCGCTTGAACGGCTCGGAGACGCGCTGCACGCGCTCGACGACGTCCATGGACTCGAGCAGGAACGGGTCGATCTTGGTCGTATCGCCCACCAGGCCGATGATGGTCTCGTTCTCGCCGCGCGAGACGTCGGTCTTGAGTCCTTTTTTCTCGATCCAGCTGACGATGTGGCTTACGGCCTCATCGCTGGCGCTCTGCTTTAAAATCGCAATCATGGTGTGCCTCTCACCTCGATGGATAGCCCTTGCAAAAACGGCCCGCATCGCGAGCCGTTATATATGTGCATGAGAGTTTATACTATCTGACTCGCTTTTGCCGCCTAAAGCGAACCGTCGCGGCGCGTCTCCCACGTAATTGCAAAGCTTTTTCTATTATTTTGTTAGCCCGTGGCGCACTTGGGTATAATGCCTACCGTTCGCCCTATTAGCTCAGGGGATTAGAGCGTCTGCCTCCGGAGCAGAAGGCCGTTGGTTCGAATCCAACATGGGGCACCATCGAACGTAAGACCGTCCGAACCTCGCATGGTCCGGGCGGTTTTTCTTATACCGACGCGACGTGATGGGACGTGGTATGGCAGCAACGGATATCGAGCGCGGACTCTCGACCGCCGAGGTCGAGGAGCGCATCGCCGCCGGTAAGATCAACCGCAACATGGAGCTCAAGACCAAGTCGGTCAAAGAGCTCATCATCGAGAACCTCTGCACGCTGTTCAACTTGATCAACGTGGTCTTGGCGATTTTGGTGTTGCTGACCGGTTCGTTTAAGAACCTGACGTTCCTGTTCGTGGTGTTCTTGAACACGGCAATTGGCGTGATTCAGTCCATGCGTTCCAAGCGGATGGTCGACAAGCTTACGCTGCTCACCTCTAAGAAGGCCATCGCGGTGCGCGATGGCGCCGAGGTGGAGCTCGACCTGGACCAGATCGTGCTCGACGATATCATTCGCCTGGGGCGCGGTGACCAGATTCCCGCCGACGCCGTGGTGGTGTCGGGCGAGGCGCTCGTCAACGAGAGCCTGCTAACGGGCGAGAGCGACCTCATTAAGAAACAGCCCGGCTCCGAACTCATGAGCGGCAGCTTTATCGACTCAGGCCTGCTGCGCGCCCGCGTGATCCATGTCGGCGCCGATAACTACGTGGCAAAGATCAACAACGAGGCCAAGTACGTCAAAAAGGTCAATTCCGAGATCATGAACGCGCTCAACGCCATCGTGCGGTTCGCGAGCATTATCATGATTCCGCTTGGTCTGGCGCTCTTTTCCTCGAGTGTGAGCGAGCTGTGGGATGCCGCGGGAACCCCGGGGGATAGCGCACTTTCCTGGTGCTTCTCCGAGCTGCTGGCCGGTCGTGTGCCTTCTTCGGCGCTGCTGTCCACGGTGGGTGCCCTGCTGGGCATGATTCCTCAGGGCCTGGTGCTGCTGACCTCGTCGGTGCTCGCGATTGCCACGGTGCGCCTGGCGCGTCGCAAGGTGCTGGCACAGCAGCTCTACTGCATCGAGACGCTCGCGCGCGTCGACGTGCTGTGCCTGGATAAGACGGGCACCATTACCTCGGGTCGTATGGAGGTCGAGGGCACCTACCCGCTACCTGTTGAGGGTGTTGGCTTTGGCGCGGACTCGGACGAGGCGGCTGTTCCCGTCGATACCACGGTACTCGATTTTGCGCTGGCTAACGTGGCGCGTGCGACTTCGGCCGATGCCAACGAGACCTGCCAGGCGCTGCTTAACTATTACGCCGATCGCCCGGTCGAGGTGTATGAGCCGCTGTCGGTCATTCCGTTCTCGTCCTCCAAAAAGTGGAGCGGCGCGTCGTTTGCGCAGGGCTCCTATGTGATGGGCGCCGCGCAGTTTGTGCTTTCGGAGCGTGTGTTTTCGCAGGTCGAGAACCGTGTCGCCGAGCTTGCCGATACCTGCCGCGTGCTCGTGGTGGCGCGCGTGGACGGCTTTACGCCCGATGGCGATATGGTGGGCGAGGCCGAGCCCG
>USKV01000276.1 GCA_900555355.1 uncultured Collinsella sp. | reverse complement strand
ATGCGTGAACACGTTGGATTCATGGGCAGCATAGCCTTTGACAGTTTCCACCAGATTCGGAATGAGGTCGGCACGCTGCTTGAGCTGCACGTCAATCTGCGCCCAGCCGTTCTTCACCCGGTTACGCAGCGTGACCAGCCCGTTGTAGGCGGACATTGCCCACAACAGCACAAGAACGATGATGACGACGATAATAATGGCTACAATCATCGTATTTCCTCTCTGCTTCGTTGCTTCTATTGCCATCATGTTCTCATGAGGACTGCACCATTCCACGGCGCGCATACACCCGTAAAACGATTGACATCATGTTTTGCCAAGCGTGTCGGAATGCAGAAAGGCCCGCCCCACGGGGGCGGGCCTTTCAGATAATCATCTTATGCTGCGGGAAATCCGCGCGAAGGTGTCATCAGTCTTCGAATGCTGAGCCGTCAAGCGAGAAGCCCAGTGGGCTTCTCGTAGGTGAAGTGAGCAGCTTCGCTGCGAAGGATCCGTGAGAAGACGTCAGTCTTCGAACGGATCAAAGTCGCGGCGCACGCGGCGACGCGGACGCTCGGAGCGCTCTTCGCGATCGGCACGGTACTCGTCGTAGTTCTCGTCGGCGGCGTAACGCGGGTTGCGGTCGTCACGACGGCTACCACGGCGACGGTCGGAACGGCGGTCATCGCGATCGTAGTCGCGGTCATCGCGGTCGGAACGACGGCGACGCGGACGATCATCATAATCACGATCGTCATCGCGGTCGGAACGGCGGCGACGCGGACGATCATCATAATCGCGATCATCGCGATCATCGGAACGACGGCGGTCGTCACGACGTCCACGGCCGCCACGGCGGTCATCGCGATCGCCACGGTCGCGGCGCGGAGCGGAGGATTCCTGATCCTCGAAGCCCGGGATGGCAAGGGAGATCTTGCCGCGATCGTCAACACCCTGCACGACCACCTCAACGGTGTCGCCTTCCTTGAGCACGTCTTCGACGGCGTCGATGCGCTCGCCGTTGGCGAGGTTGCGGATCTGGGAGATGTGCAGCAGACCGTCGGTGCCCGGGGTCAGGTTCACGAAGGCGCCGAACGGTTGGATGGAGACCACGCGACCGGTGTACTCCTCGCCCGGCTCGGGAACCTTGATGATGAGCTTGATGCGCTCAACGGCCTGATCGACGGACTCGCCGGTGCCGCCGACAAAGACGGTGCCGTCCTCCTGGATGTCGACCGAAGCGCCGGTCTCGTCCTGGATGCCGCGGATGACCTTGCCGCCGGAACCGATGACGTCGCGGATCTTATCGGTCGGAACCTGGATGGAGACGATGCGCGGAGCGGTGCTGCGCGTGGTGTGGCGCGGCTCGGGGATCACATCGAGCATCTTCTGCAGGATGAAGGCGCGACCCTCCTTGGCCTGCTGCAGGGCGCGGGCCAAGATGTCGAAGGTGAGGCCGGTGGCCTTGTTGTCCATCTGCAGGGCGGTGATGCCCTCGGTGGTGCCGGTGACCTTAAAGTCCATGTCGCCCAGGAAGTCCTCGAGACCCTGGATGTCGGACAGGACCACGGTCTTGCCCTCCTCCTGGATCAGGCCCATGGCGATACCGGAGACCGGGCGCTTAATGGGCACGCCGCCGTCCATAAGGGCGAGC
Source organism: uncultured Collinsella sp. (assembly GCA_900555355.1). Classification (GTDB taxonomy): domain Bacteria; phylum Actinomycetota; class Coriobacteriia; order Coriobacteriales; family Coriobacteriaceae; genus Collinsella. The sequence goes on along the minus strand of USKV01000276.1, from coordinate 799 downwards.
GTGGAACCGCAGGTCGAAGCCATCGAAGAGGAGCCGTTGGACTCCATGACCTCGGAGACGACGCGGATGGCGTAGGGGAACTCGTTCTCGTCGGGGAGCACCGGGAGCAGAGCGCGCTCGGCCAGGTTGCCGTGACCGATCTCGCGGCGCTTGGGGCTGCCCATGCGGCCGGTCTCGCCGGTGCAAAACGGCGGGAAGTTGTAGTGGTGCATGTAGCGCTTGCCCTCGGTGGGCTCGATGGTATCCAGACGCTGGCCCTCGTTGAGCATGCCGAGCGACAGGACGGAAAGCACCTGGGTCTGGCCACGCTGGAACAGACCGGAGCCGTGAACGAGCGGCAGATAGTTGTCCTTCACCATAATGGGACGAATCTCGTCGGCGGCACGACCGTCGACGCGCTCGCCGGTCTCGACGACCATGGTGCGCATGGCCTTCTTCTCGAGCTTCTTGAGCGCCACGGGGATCTCGCGCTCCCAAGCGGCCTGCTCCTCCTCGGTGAACTCGGCGCGGATGGACTCCTTCAGAGCCTCGACCTTACCGATACGGGAGAGCTTGTCGGCGTCGCGAAGGGCGGCAGCCATCTCGTCGTAGTGGGCGAAGATGCGCTCCTGGACCTCCTCGACGGGCTGGTCGAGCGGATACTCCTTCTTGACGATGGGGCCGTTGACCTGCTCCCACTCGGCGACGAACTCATCCTGAGCCTGGCAGAAAGCAGCAAGGGCCTCCTGGCCAAACTTCATGGCGGCAAGCATGTCGTCCTCGGAGATCTCCTCGTCGCCGAATTTGAGATCGTCCTTCA
>USKV01000275.1 GCA_900555355.1 uncultured Collinsella sp. | reverse complement strand
ACCATGACCTGACGCGGGGTGTTGGACAGGTGGTCGTCGCCGCGGATGACATGGGTGATCTTCATCATGGCGTCATCGACGACGGTCGCGAAGTTGTACGTGGGCGTGCCATCGGAGCGGAAGATGACAAAGTCGTCGAGCTCCTTGGCGTCAAAGGTCACGTCGCCGTGGACGGCGTCGTGGATGACGACGTCGCCGCGGTCCTCTGGCACCTTGATGCGCAGAACATAGGGCTCGCCGGCCTCGATGCGGTGGCGTGCCTCCTCAGGATCAAGATCGCGGCAGCGGCGCTGATAGCCCTGGAAGGGGTCCTTGCGCTCCTGGGCGGCCTTGCGGTCGGCCTCGAGCTGCTCCTTGGTGCAGAAGCAGGGATAGGCCTTGCCCTCGTCCCAAAGCTTCTGGGCGGCCTGCTTGTACAGGTCCAGGCGCTCGGTCTGGGCATAGGGACCAAAGTCGCCGCCCACCTCGGGACCCTCGTCCCAGTCCAGGCCCAGCCAACGCATGGCGCGCAGGATGATCTGCGTGTTCTCGTCGGTAGAGCGGGTGGGGTCGGTGTCGTCGATGCGCAGGATGAACGTGCCGCCGTTAGCACGGGCGAAAGCCCAGTTATAGATAGCGGTGCGGGCGCCGCCGATGTGCAGCTTGCCCGTCGGTGAGGGTGCAAAGCGGACGCGAACGTCTGATGCCATGGAAATCTCCTCGATTGCAGGATGGATGTCTAACCGCACCAGTATAAAGCATCAAAGCAACCTCCGCACAAAGGGCACCGACCCATTCATTGGGGACAGTCTTAAATGACCAGTCGTTGGGGACGTTCTTAGTTTAAGGCTGCTCATTTATGTCTGTCCCCAATGAGTAGGTGCGGAAAGGGTGTGAATGTTGGATTTACGCGCTATGATGTGCCCTTGCATATAGAGCTCGGCGGAATGGTAACGGTCGCCGGGACACGTTTTTGAAAGGACTATCATGTCAGAAGAACTTCGTTCCATCCCGCCCCAACACGGGTCCTTTGTTTTTACGTCGGAGTCGGTGACCGAAGGTCATCCCGATAAGATCGCTGACCAGATCAGCGACGCCGTCCTCGACGCAATCCTCGCCAAAGAAATAGAGCTCCAGGAGCAAGGCTACATCGCCCCCAACGGCGTGCCTGCCAACGTGGAGAACGTCCGCTGCGCCTGCGAGACCCTCGTGACCACCGGCACCGTCATCGTCGCCGGCGAGATTCGCACCCAGGCCTACGTAGACGTTCAGGAAATCGCCCGTGGCGTTATCCGCCGCATTGGCTACAACCGTGCCAAGTTCGGTTTTGACTGCGACACCTGCGGCGTCATGAGCCTCATCCACGAGCAGTCGCCCGATATCGCCCAAGGCGTTGACGAGTCCTTCGAGACCCAGACCGGCGCTACCACCGACCCGATCGACCTGATCGGTGCCGGCGACCAGGGCATGATGTTCGGATATGCCTCCAACGAGACCAAGACCCTCATGCCCATGCCGCACTACCTGGCAAGCCGCCTGGCCGAGCGCCTGGCCGCCGTGCGCCACGACGGTACCCTGCCCTATCTGCGTCCCGACGGCAAGACCCAGGTCACCGTGCGCTACAAGGAAGGCAGGCCCGTCGAGGTCACGACCATCGTCATCTCCACGCAGCACGCTGCCGAGATCGAGGACATGGGCAAGATCAAGGCCGACCTCATCGAGCACGTCATCACCCCGGTCATGGCCGCCGAGAACATGCCGTGGGACAACGCGGACATCTACGTGAACCCCACCGGTCGCTTTGTCGTGGGCGGCCCCATGGGCGACACGGGCCTAACCGGCCGTAAGATCATCGTCGACACCTATGGCGGCTACGGCCGTCACGACGGCGGCGCCTTTAGCGGCAAAGACTGCACCAAGGTCGACCGCTCCGCCGCATACGCCGCTCGTTGGGTCGCCAAGAACGTCGTCGCCGCCGGCCTTGCCGACCGCTGCGAAGTCGAGCTGGCCTACGCCATCGGCGTGTCCAAGCCGCTGTCTATCATGGTCGACACCTTCGGCACCGCGCATGTTGCCGAGGACAAGATCGTCGAGGCCGTCGAGAAGACCTTCGACCTGCGCCCGGGCGCCATCATCCGCGACCTGGACCTGCGCCGACCGATTTACGAGAAGACGGCAGCCTACGGCCACTTCGGCCGCGAAGACGCCGACTTCACCTGGGAGAAGACCGATCGAGTCGAAGAACTCAAAGCAGCCTGCGGCCTGTAAGCTAACCCGAAAAGCTACAGCCAAAAACAACGCACCAAAAGAAGTACCGGCCCCAACCGGTACTTCTTTTTTATTAATCCGGTGGTGAAGATGAGACGACCTGGGATATGGAATAGGTCACAGGCCGATAAATTTTGCAGCAGAGCGACTCCAACCATGTATCCTAAGTTCCGAGGGCTTTAGTATCTGGTCGATCGCGAGTTCCGCACGAGCCGGA
>USKV01000274.1 GCA_900555355.1 uncultured Collinsella sp. | reverse complement strand
ATCGATGGCCTATCTGGTGCCTTTTGCCGAGGCTGCGCGCCGCAACAACATCACGGTCGGTATCGCGACTAAATCGAATAATCTCGCCGACCAGCTCATGTATCATGAGCTGCCCAAACTTGCCGAGCAGCTGGACGGAGGCCTATCGTTTTGCGCCCTCAAGGGCTATGACCACTATCCATGCTTGCGCAAACTTGAGCGCATGAGCCGCGGCCAAGTCGAAATTACGACTAAGCGTGATCCTGCCGACACGCTTACGGCAGTCGCGGTCATCATGGCGTACGTGTGTCAGTCGGCCGATGGCGACCTCGACTCGCTCGGCATTCGCTGGCGCAGCGTCAACCGTCCCGACTTTACGACGGCGTCGCGCGAGTGCGCCAGTCGCCTATGCCCGTTTTTCCCCGATAAATGCCTGGTCCACGGCGCCCGCCGTCGCGCGACGCATGCCGATGTGGTGGTCACCAACCATTCCCTGTTGTTCCGCAATGTTGCGGCCGAGGGCAGAATCTTGCCTCCGATTCGTCACTGGGTGATCGATGAGGCCCACTCCATCGAGCGCGAGGCACGCCGTCAATGGGCGCGCGTGGTGTCGGCGGACGAATCACGCGTTCTGTTTGAGCGCCTGGGTGGCTCGAGCACCGGTGCGCTAAGCCAGGTTTCCCGTGATTTGGCAACCTCCGAGGGCTCTACGCTCTATCTGGGCCTTACTGCCAAGGCGACGTCGACGGTTGTACGTGCGAGCATGGCGATTGCCGATGTGTTTGACGGCGTTCGCGAGCTTGGCCGCCGTGCCCGCGGGGGTTATGACAATGCGAACCTATGGATTGGTCCCGAGCTGCGCGAATCTGACGACTGGCATGATTTCTTACAGTCGGCCTACGCTGCCATCGATGCATTGGAACAAGCTGACAAGAGCGTCGACGCGCTGGTGCAGGCTGTCGCCGCCGACAAGCCCGAGGTTGTTGTCGACCTGGGCGATATCTCGCGCCGCCTGCACGAGCTGGCCGAGAACCTCAAACTCATCATCGACGGCACCGATGAACACTACGTGTATTCGCTGCAGGTCAATCGCAGGTTGCGTGCCGGCGGAGAGTCAATGACCGCAGAGCGCATCGACATTGGCGAGGCCTTGGCAACCGAGTGGCTGCCCGAGGTCCACACGGCTATCTTTGCATCGGCGACCATGACGGTTTCCAAGAGCTTTGAGCACTTTAACCACGCCGTCGGCCTCGATCGCATCGGCGCCTCGACATCATCGTCGCTGCACTTGGACTCGAGCTACGACTTCGATTCGAACATGGCTGTAGTCGTTGCGGGCGATATCCCCGATCCGCGCGATCGTGAGAGCTATCTTTCGGCGCTCGAGCGTGTGCTGGTCGACGCTCATCTTGCCATGGGCGGCTCGGTGCTCACGCTGTTCACCAATAGGCGTGACATGGAGGAGCTGTACGCTCGCGTCGAGCCCAAGATGGCTCGTGCGGGTCTGGAACTCAACTGCCAGCAGCGCAACTCGTCTCCTCGCCGTCTGCGCGATCGCTTTATCAACGAACCGACTTCGTCGCTCTTTGCGCTCAAGGCCTTTTGGGAGGGGTTTGACGCCAGCGGCGAGACGCTGCGCTGCGTCATCATCCCCAAGCTGCCGTTCTCGAGCCCCACAGACCCGCTCTCATGCGAGCGCAATCTGCGCGAAGACCGCGCTTGGGCGCGCTATTCGCTGCCCGAGGCGGTGCTCGAGGTCAAGCAGGCGGCTGGCCGCCTTATCCGCTCGTCGACCGATTGCGGCGTGCTGATTCTGGCCGACCCGCGCCTGGTGACGAAGGGCTACGGAAAGAAGTTCTTAACGTCGCTGCCCACGAGCTCCTACCAGCGCATCGAATCGGCGCAGATCGGGCACTATCTGCAACTGTGGCGTGCACGCCACGAGCGGCGGCGCTAAAGCGGACAAACGAGGGTTTTTGCCATATCGCACAGACGCTTTGACAGGGCGGGGTCATCCAAGATGCGGATGGCTCCGCCCGCTGCGATTACCTGGCTCAGTAGCCAACGCTCGGAGCCGTAATGCACGGTTACCATTGCCATGTCTGCCCCGCTGCGCTCGATTAGGGTGATGCCGGCCCAGTCCAGATGTTCCGCCATATCGAATGGCATCAAGAGCTTTGCGCTACGCTGCGTCCGGGCAAGGGAATCGTGGAGGGATGCGACGTCCGGTGCGTGAGACACGACGGAGTCTTCCGTCAAGGTGAGTCCCTCGATTTTATCCATGCGATAGGTGCGCTGCTCATCGACTGCGATGTCCCAGGCAATCAAGTATGTTTGGTCGCCGTTTGCCGTAATGCGCAAGGGGTCGACCAGACGCTCGCGTGGCCGTGCATCGTCCATCGAGCGATACGAGATGCGGCAGCGAACGCCGTCCTGAATGGCGCAGCTCAGCTGCTGCCAGTGCGATCCGTGGTTGACGGTGTCAAAGAC
>USKV01000273.1 GCA_900555355.1 uncultured Collinsella sp. | reverse complement strand
GACGTTCTTAAACGACTAGTCGTTGGGGACGTTCTTGTTTGACTAGTCATTTAAGAACGTCCCCAATGACTACTTGCTCTCGTTAGATAAGCGTCCGAGAACCACGCTCGTCGCTACTTAAGCCCCGGGAGGCGGGTGTAGGGGAATGAGCGCTCTAGGAACTCGGAGCAGCGGGCGTAATCTTTGGCGAAGTAGCTGCTGTAGAGCGAATCGAGCACGTATTGCACGGCGATGTGGCTTGCGAACTGCGTGATGCGATGCGTCATGCTCTCGTGGTCACTCACCGTAAGGTAGGCGGCAAAGCCGGGGTGAATGCGAGTGCAATAAGGCGTGCCGATGACGATGACCGGGACATGCCGACTGCTGAGGATCGGCAAGATGTCCTTGAGGTTGGGGGCAAGGCCGCTGTAGGAGATGACGATTGCCGCATGGTCGGGACCCGAGGCAAGCGCCGTTCGCACCTGGGCCTCGACACCGTTGTGGCACGTTGCACTTTTACCGGCGGAGAGCAGGCGATCTCGGAACATTCCCGCTGGATAGAGGTTGTGCGAGCCCGTGTAGATGTCGACCTGTCGGGCGTTCGCGATGAGCTTGGCGGCGTGGTCAAGCTGCGTGGGGTCGAGCAGCTCCTGCGTTTCGGCCAGCGTAGTCTGGTAGAGCCCCTCCATGCGCTCCATAACCTGCGCAGGGGTGGACGCGGCGTCGAAGGGAAAGTTGATATCCACGTCGCGTCGGTTGCCCGATTCGGTTGCCAGGCGGATGAGCTCGACCTTGAGGTCCTTAAAGCCCTCGAGGCCGAGCTTTTTGCAAAAACGGTGGACGCTCGCGACCGAAACATTGGTGCGGGCGGCGAATTCCTTGATGGAGAGTCCGCGGACGTCTTCGCCCATGGCAAGGGCCGAGATGCCGAGCTGTTGCTCGGTAGGGGTAAGGCCCTGTGCCTCGGAAATCTTGCGTTTGATATCCATACGAACTCCTACACTCAACAAACCTGCCAAAAAAGGACAGGTTTATTTTGGCACGTTTCGGTCGGTATCAGGAAGTATCAGGGACGGGGCGGCGTCGGTCCGTGGGCGCGAAAAGAAGTATCGGGTTTAGCGTGCCCACTTCTGCCCGTCCCGCGCGTGGGAGATACTCAGCTTATCGACCCGCGATGCAAAGGAGATGCTCATGGCAAACATCAAGTTCCCCGAGGGCTTCTATTGGGGTGGCGCCACCGCCGCCAACCAGTTTGAGGGCGCTTGGAACGTGGACGGCCGCGGTCCTTCCGTCGACGACCATTTCTTGGGCGGCAGCTACAAGGAGCCGCGTCAGATCACGATCGATATCGATCCCGACCGTTTCTACCCCAACCATGACGGCATCGATTTCTACCATCACTACGAGGAGGACATCGCGCTGTTCGCCGAGATGGGCTTCAATATGTTCCGCATGTCCATCTCCTGGAGCCGTATCTTTCCCAACGGCGACGACGCTGAGCCCAACGAGGCCGGCCTCGCCTTCTACGACCGCGTTTTCGACTGCCTGCGTGCCCACAATATCGAGCCGCTCGTGACCCTCTCGCACTACGAGATGCCCTATCACCTGGTCGAGAAATACAACGGCTGGGCGAGCCGCGAGCTCATCGGCTTCTTTGAGAAGTACTGCCAGACCGTCTTCGACCGCTATCAGGACAAGGTTAAGTTCTGGCTCACCTTCAACGAGATCAACTGCGGTACTCAGGACATGGGCAACCTCTTTGAGACCAGCATGATTCAGGGCTTTGAGGGTCCGGCGTCGGCGGTCCACACTACGCCGCAGGCTCGTATGCAGGCGCTGCATCACCAGTTTGTCGCCGGCGGCCGCGTCGTGCGCTATGCCCACGAGCATTACCCGCAGTTTAAGATGGGCAACATGGACTGCTTCATCCTTTCCTATGCCGCCACGTGCGATCCGGCCGACGTGTTCGCCACGCAGCAGGAGATGAATACCATGAACTGGTACTGCTCCGACGTGCAGGTGCGCGGAAAGTACCCGTTCTATGCCAAGCGCTTCTGGGCCGAGAACGATGTTGAGCTTGTGATGGAGGATGGCGACCTGCAGGATATCGCCGACGGCAAGGTCGACTTCTATTCCTTTAGCTATTACATGTCCGGCACCGTGGGCACCCACAAGGACCATGAGATGACCGAGGGCAACATGACCTTTGGCGGCAAGAATCCCTATCTGGAGTCCACCGACTGGGGCTGGCAGATCGATCCGCTGGGCCTGCGCATTGCCCTCAACGAGATTTACGCCCGCTACGAGATTCCGCTGATGGTGGTCGAGAACGGCATGGGCGCTTACGACGAGGTCGAGGAGGACGGCTCCATCCACGACCCGTACCGCATCGCCTATCTGCGCAGCCACATCAAGGCCATGGGCGAGGCAATCGCCGACGGCGTCGACCTGATTGCCTACACCTGGTGGGGCCCCATCGACCTGGTGTCCGCCGGCACCGGTGAGATG
>USKV01000272.1 GCA_900555355.1 uncultured Collinsella sp. | reverse complement strand
GTGTGGAGCAAAGCGAACGCGACCGAAGCGGCAATGCGCCTAAGTAGGTCATTGGCGCCTCGCGCATTCCCTTTGGGTAACTTTCCCCTTCTTTGGGGTACCATGAACAACGTCTGTATTTCGATTCCTTTGGGAGGCTTGTATGGGTCCCATTCAAATTGTCCTGCTGCTACTTGCCATTGCCGGCGTGTGGGCTGTTATCGAGCTCGCGCTCACGCTGCGCAAGACCCGCACCGTCGTCGACTCGCTCGACAAGACAGTCAGCGACCTCAACAACACACTCGCCGAGGCACAGCCCGTGGTGGCAAAGCTCGATGGCGCCGTAGACGAGCTTACGCCGGCACTTGCCCAGGTGGAGCCGCTGCTCAAGTCGAGCAAGACTGCCGTTGACGCCCTGACGTCCAACCTCGTTGAGGTCGAAGCCGTGGTTCGCGACATTTCCGAGGTCACGGGTAGCGTGGCCGAGGCAAGCAACGCCGTGTCGAGCGTGACCGACTCTGCGGCCGGCGCCGTGCAGAAGCTCTTCAATAAGGTGAAGGCTCCTGCAGCCGATGCCGATCGCAAGCTCTCCGCTGCCGCCGCCGAGGTCGAGCAGCCTACCGAGCGCGTTCTGATTGGTGAGGCTGAGGACGAGGCCGCCGATGGTGCGGATGCGGCTCAGAAGGCCGCAGCCAAGCCTGCTCAGTATTACACCTATACGCCCGCCGAGACCTCTGAGGAGTCCTGCGATGAGTAGCGAAGCAACCTGCCCTATTACGCTGACTGTTGCCGGGGATCCGCGTCTGGCACGCCTCGTGCGTATGACGGCAGCCAACGTCGGCGCGCTGTGCTCCATGTCCGTCGATCGCATCGAGGACATTCGTATGGCTGCCGAGGAGGCCTTTATCTTTGGTTGCACGGCTGTTGATTCCGATGACATCATGATCAGGTTCGATGTCGATGAGTCTCACGTTGGCATGAACTTTACCTTTGGCGATCGGGCCACCCTCGACGAGGATGACCAGGCTGCCGTGTATGCCGAGCTCATTCTGGCGAGCGTGTGCGATTCCTACGAAAAGACTGAGGCGCCCCTGACGCTTTCCCTCGACCTCAAGGCGGATATCTAATATGACCGAACGTTCCCGGAGCGGTAAGACCGCTTGGGACAAGGAGAAAACCCGCGAGCTGTTTCGTCGCTATAAAGAGACTGGTGATCCGGACGCACGCGAGCAGCTCGTCATGTCCCATATGAACCTGGTAAGGTTTCTTGCCAACAAATTTAAGAACCGCGGTGAGCCGCTCGACGATCTGATGCAGGTCGGATACCTGGGTCTACTCAAGGCAATCGACCGCTTTGATCCCGAGCGCGGACTCGAGTTCACCACGTTTGCCACGCCCACCATCCTGGGCGAGATCAAGCGTCACTTCCGCGACAAGGGCTGGAGTGTGCGCGTGCCGCGTCGTCTGCAGGAGCTTTCTGCCAAGGTCAATCAGGCTACCGATAAGCTCACCAACGAGCTACAGCGTTCGCCCAAGGTTGAGGAAATCGCCGAATACTTGGACGTGACTGTCGACGAGGTACTCGAAGCCATGGAATCGTCCTCGGCTTACACCTCGGTGCCCATCGAGGCTCCCGGCGCGTCCGACTCCGACGATGCGCCTTCGATTCTCGACCGCTATGCCGACGACGACAATGAGCTCGACTTTACCGATGACCGCCTGGTGATTGAGGAGGCCATTCGTGATTTCTCGCCGCGCGAGCGCGAGGTGATCGAGCTACGCTTTGTGAAGGGCATGACCCAGATCGAGATCGCCAAGAAGCTGGGAATCTCGCAGGTGCAGGTCTCGCGCCTGCTGCGTCGTACCCTTAAGAAGATTCAGGACAAGATCGACCCCGATGGAGTGATGGTTCGTTCATGAGTGAGCACCCCCAACAAACCGACCGCACGCTGCGCGATACCCGTATTCTGACGTTGCGCATTTGGGGCGTCGTCGGCTGCATTGTCATCGCCGCCGTCATCTTTAACCTTATGGGCATCCTGGCGCCGGTCATCGAGTTTCTCGCTGTCGGTTCCATCATCGCTTTTGTGATGTCGCCGATCACTAACTGGCTTGAGCATCACGGCGTCGGTCGTGGCATCGGTTCGCTCATCGCCCTCATTGTGGTTGTTGCCGTGCTTGTTGGTGTCGTTTGCATCCTGTCGCCTATTTTGCTCGGTCAGATTATGGAAGTCCTGAGCCGCCTGCCTGAGCAGCTTCGTGTTGCGGGCGGCGATCTCAACGAGATGGTCTCGCATTTCAAGACGCTCAACAACACGCCGCTCAAAGAGTATCTGGATGATAATCTTTCTTCGCTTGTCACTGTGGCGTCTAAGTATGTCTCACAAATCGCTGCCGAGCTTGGTCGCGGTGTATTCCCGCTTATTACCAATACGGCCTCCCAGCTGTTCGTCATCTTCCTCGGTCTGGTGCTTGCCTACTGGCTTGCCTGCGATTACCCCCGTATGCAC
>USKV01000271.1 GCA_900555355.1 uncultured Collinsella sp. | reverse complement strand
GTCGTGCCGAACAGGCCATTCGAATCGGTCACCTGCGGCAGGCAGGCCACGTCGACGCCAAAGGCCTCGCACACCGGCTCGCTCCAGCAGCCACGGCGCAGGTCAAAGAGCTGCGTGCGGCTGGCGTTGGACCAGTCACAGCGGAACTCCACGCCGCCCGTGAGCGTCCAGACCACCCAGGCATCGATGGTGCCCAGGCACAGCTCGCCCGCCGCCTCGGCCTCGGCAGCCGCGGGAACGTTCGCGAGAATCCAGGCCATCTTGCCCGCCGGATAGTAGGGCGAGAGTACCAGACCCGTCGTGTCGCGCACCAGGTCGGCCACACCCTCGCGCGCGGCCAGCTCGTCGCACAGCTCGCGGGCGCGGGCGCACTGCCACACCACGGCGTCGCACAGCGGCTCGCCCGTCGTGCGGTTCCAGGCAACGGTGGTCTCGCGCTGGTTGGAGATGCCGATGCCGGCGACGTCGGCCGGGTCGACCCCGGTCTCCTCCACCACGGCACGCGCCACGGCCAGCACATTGGCGGCAATCTCGGCCGGATCATGGCTCACCCAGCCGGCCTCGTTGACGATCTGGCGATGCGAACGGTCGGCACGATGAATCAGATGGCCGCCCTCGTCCACCAGCAGCGCCTTGGTGCCCTGCGTGGATTGATCGATTCCGATGATGTATTTGCTCATGTACTCTCCCATTCCTTCCGCCAAATCAAAGACAGCCTGGCGGACAAGGAGCGAGCGGCCGTCAAGTGCCGCAGATTGCCGTGAAAGAGGAGCGCAGCGTACTCTGCGTACGCAAGCGACAGTTTGAACGGCAAGGTGCGGTGCTTGGCGGCCGCGCAGCGTCTGTGTCTACTAGTTGCCGAGGAACTCGGCGACCGTCTTGGCAATGCCTTCGCCGGTGAGGCCGTAGTGTGCAAATACCTCGGGGCTCGTGCCGGTGATGACCGGCGCGTCGGGCAGGGAGAGGCACTTGACCGGACGCGGGCAATGCTCGCCCACCACCTGCGCGACCATGGAACCCAGGCCGCCGAAGGGGCTGTGCTCCTCGACGGTCACGACAGCGCGCGTGGCACCGGCGGCCTCAATCACGGCCTCGGCGTCGAGCGGCTTGACGCAGTACATGTCGAGCACCGTCGCCGAGATGCCCTGCTCGGCCAGCAGGTCGGCGGCGTCCACGGCATGGCGGACCATCTCGCCGGTGGCGACGAGCGTCACATCGGTGCCGCGGCGCACCCAGGTGGCGCGATCCATCTGGAACGGGCACTCGTCCTCGGTGTACACGTCCTCGACCGGGTTGCGGCCCACGCGGATGTAAGCCGGCTTGTTATCGGCTACCAGGGCGCGCACGAGCTCGGCGGTCTGGAAGCGATCACTCGGCAGATACACGCGCATGTTGGGAATCGCGCTCATGGCGGCGATATCCTGCGCGGAGTGATGGCTCATACCCAGGGCGCCGTAGGACACGCCGCCCGAGATGCCGATGAGCTTGACGTTGGTGTTGGAGTACGAAACGTCGACTTTGCACTGCTCATACGAGCGCGTGGTCACAAAGGACGCCGGCGAAGCGGCCCAGGCTTTCTTGCCGCACGAAGCCATACCGGCAGCGATGCTCACCAGGTCCTGCTCGGCAATGCCGACCTCAACGGACTGCTGGGGATACTGATCGAAGAACGGCGTGAGCGACGCGGAGCCACGGGAGTCGGAGCACAGGACGACGATGTCCTTATCGGTCTTCGCGGCCTCGAGCAGCGCGTCGCAGATAACCTTGCGATTGGCGATCTTGTTAGCCATTGACGGCCTCCTTATGGGCAGCGAAATCGGCGATGATCTGGGCATATTCCTCATCGTTGGGCAGGTGATGATGCCAGCTAGCCTTGTCCTCCATGACGGACGAGCCGTAGCCCTTCACCGTGTTGAGGATGATGACCGTGGGTTTACCCTTGGTCTCGGCAGCAAGCGTCAGCGCAGCGTCAATAGCCTGGACGTCGTTGCCCGGAATGGAAAGCACGTTCCAACCGAAGGCGGCCCAGCGCTCTTCCTGGCTGTCCTGCTTCATGACGTCCTCGGTGCTGCCGCTAATCTGCAGGCGGTTGCGGTCCACGAGCGCGCACAGGTTATCGAGCTGGTAGTTGCCGCCGCTCATGGCGCCCTCCCAGACCGAGCCCTCGGCAAGCTCGCCGTCGCCCATGATGGTGTAGACGCGGTAGTCGCGGCCGTCCATCTTGCCGGCGAGCGCCATGCCCACGGCAACGGGCAGGCCGTGACCCAGCGAGCCCGAGTTCATCTCGATGCCCTTGAGCTTGTTGTTGGGGTGGCCGATGTAGGGGCTGCCGAACTTGGAGAAGCGGGCCTTGACGTCATCGAGGTCAAGATAGCCCTCGTGGCAGAGCACCGCGTAGTAGGCCTCCATGGCGTGGCCCTTGGAAAGCACGAAGCGATCGCGGTTGGGATCGTCGACGGTCTCGGGCGAAATGTTGAGGTGGTTGGCGTAGAGGGTCATGAGGGCGTCGATCACCGACAT
>USKV01000270.1 GCA_900555355.1 uncultured Collinsella sp. | reverse complement strand
AACGCCAAACGCCCCGAAGCATCCTCGATCGCGAGGCCAAGGCGACGCGCCGGAGCCAGCGATGCCCACGAACGGGCGATCTTTTTCAGCAGATCGTTTTCCACCAGCTCACGCGGCAGCTTCTCTGCCACCGTCTCGAGCGCCTGACGCGCCAGCTCCGCCGGCGGTACCTGCGGCACACGAGGTTCCGCCCCGCACGCCGTCGCAACAGAAAACCCTGCCAAACCCCCTACGACGAGGGGCACAGCGACCTCCATTCGTCCACCTCCTCTTGTGTGAGCGTCCCCGACCGCAGGCCTTCTGCGATAAACGGCGGCTCGCGGTCAAGCTTCCAGGTGCGCTCGGCGGCATCGAAAGTCACATAGCGCTCGAGCTCTACGCCGCCCGACGCGGCGCGACGCACCCCCGAATACGAGGAGACGAAACGCCTGCCATCGGCGTGGCGCTCGGACATCACGATGCCGTCGAGCGCCATGGCAATCTGCTCCTCGATGAGCTCGCTCGGCAGATCGATGCCATAACGTGCAAGCAACGTCAGACGCACCACGGTCTCCTGCTCGGAACCCGCATGAATCGTGGTGAGCGACCCGTCGTGGCCCGTGTTCATGGCCTGCAGCATGTCGCAGCACTCGGCACCGCGCACCTCGCCCACGACGATGCGATCGGGGCGCATACGTAGAGCATTAGTCACCAGGTCGCGAATCGTCACCGCACCCTCGCCCTCGATTGACGCCTCACGCGCTTCCAGACGAACAACGTGTGGGTGATGTGCAAACTTGAGCTCGGCGGAATCCTCGATCGTCACGATGCGTTCGCCGGTGGAAATCTCGCACGACAGCGCGTTGAGCAGCGTGGTCTTGCCCGACCCCGTGCCTCCCGCAACCGCCAAGTCCTGCCGCAACGACACCGCGCACGACAGCAGCTGCGCATACCAAAGCGGCAGCGACCCCAGCCCCACAAGCTCGTCCAGCGAGCAGATACGGTCCGAGAACTTTCGGATGGTGAGAATCGGTCCGTCAATCGCCACAGGCGGAATCACCGCGTTGACGCGATAGCCCGTTTTGAGGCGGGCGTTGACGATGGGGCTGCGCTCGTCGATACGGCGGCCAAGTGGCGAGATAATGCGGTCGATAAGCACACGGATCTGCTCATCATCCTCAAACGCATGCTCGATGGGGTACAAGACGCCGCCGCGTTCAAAGAAAGCCGAGCGGCAGCCGTTGATCATGATTTCGGTAACGGTGTCGTCCTCGATGAGCGGCTGCAACGGCCCCAAGCCCACCACGTCATCCAAAATCTCGTCGATGATAGTCTCGCGCTCGGGCGTCGCGAGATCGGTCGGCTCCTCAACATTGAGCGCCGCCTCCACCGCAGGACGCAATTCCGAGCGGGCAAGTGCCGGGTCGATATAGGCGCTGATACGCGCCACTTCGTCGTAACCCATGCGGTCCATCACGGCGCGCTTGGTGCGTCGTTTCACCGCGCGGCGACGCCCCGCATCTACAGGCGCTGCCGCCGCTGCAGCGCCTGCAGCCTTAATCCTCGTTTGCAGGCTCATCGCTGATCACCCTCGCGCGACCAGGGAAGGCGAATACGCGGGCGTTCGGTGCGCATTGCACGGTCGGCGACCATATCGCTCCAAGGGCCGACGGCGCACCCCAGTTCCACGAGCATCTCGCGCGTGGCCTCGCGCACGCTGGTCGCAAAAGCGCTGGTCTGCCCCACTGCCTCGTCAGCGCGCCCAAACGCCATGAGCGCGGCGAGATCCTGCCCGCCATCGGCGATACGAATCTTGGAGCTCAACGCACAGGCAATCTCAAAGCGCATGGCGACGTCCTCGTCTGCCCCGCGCGCACCGAACCGGTTGAACACGGCGCTCATGCGCGTGCGCGGCACACCTACTCGACTTGCCAGTTCAATGACGCGCGACGCCGATGTCGCGGACGACACCGCCGCATCGCCAACGACCAGGCAACGGTCGCTCGCCGCCACCGCGGCGGCCACGGCATCACCCCAAAAGACCGAGGTGTCGACAAAGACCACGTCGGATTCGCGACGCAAAACATCGAGCAATAGCTCCACCGGACGCGCCATGAGCTCGGCCTTCTCGGGGGCCGCGACAGGTCCCCAGAGCGTGACGCCCGGGGCGACGCGCATCGATGCGGCCACGATATCCGGCTCGGCAAGTGCGCCCGCCGCCGACGGCTCGATAAGCGTCGCCATATCGTGTGGGGCATCGACACCCAGCAGATCGTATAGGTTTCCAAACATGAGGTCCAAGTCGAGCACAGCGGCACGCAAACCCAACAGCGACGCCGCATGCGCCATGGTGGCAACGATCGTCGACTTGCCGCAACCGCCCGAACCCGAGACGACGCAGACGACCGGCGCCCGACGCGGCGGAATCGAAGCGTCCGCCGACGGCGCGGGGGCCGACGGTGCAGGAACCGGCGACACGGACGCGGACGATAACATCCCCGTCTCCCCCGCCGCGGTCACGCGCTGAGCCCAAGCGGGCATGGCAGG
>USKV01000269.1 GCA_900555355.1 uncultured Collinsella sp. | reverse complement strand
CGTCCTTGAGCTGGGCGCCACTAACGGCACTCGGGGCGCCCGACATGAGGTCGGAGCCGCTGGCCGTCTTGGGGAACGCCATGACGTCGCGGATGGAGTCGGAACCGGTGAGCAGCATGCACACGCGGTCCAGGCCCAGAGCGAAACCGCCCATCGGGGGCGCACCAAACTTGAGAGCCTCCATGAGGAAGCCGAACTGCGACTCGGCGCGCTCCTCGGTAAAGCCCAGGAGCTTGAGCATGGACATCTGCATCTCGGCGTTGTGGATACGCATACCGCCGCCGCCGGCCTCAAAGCCGTCCATGACAAAGTCGTAGGTGCACGAACCGGCTGC
Source organism: uncultured Collinsella sp. (assembly GCA_900555355.1). GTDB lineage: Bacteria > Actinomycetota > Coriobacteriia > Coriobacteriales > Coriobacteriaceae > Collinsella. The sequence continues at coordinate 2,196 of USKV01000269.1, read as the reverse complement.
CAGCGGATCGGCCTCGATCTTGGCGATGTCGGTCTCGGTCGGCAGGGTAAATGGCTGGTGCTCGGCTGCATAGGCCTTGCGATCCTCGTCCCAATGGAACAGCGGGAAGTTGACGACCCACAGGAAGTCGTGACCCTCGCGCTTGATCTCGAGCGCATTGGCCATGTGGGAACGCATGCCGCCCAGGATCTCGTCGGAGAGCAGGCGCGGGCCGGCGGCGAACATCACAAGGTCGCCGGGCTCGACGTCCATGCGCTCGCGCAGAGCCGCCATCTCCTCGTCCGAGAAGAACTTGACGATGGGGCTGTTGATGGAGCCGTCCTCACGGAAGGCGATCCAAGCCAGGCCCTTGGCGCCAAACGTGGAGGCCACGCCGGCAAGCTTATCGATCTTGGCACGTGCCCAGGCACCGGCGCCCTTGGCGTTGATGGCCTTGACGACAGAGCCCTCCTCGTTTGCGGCAGTCGCAAAGACCTTGAACTTGGAGTTGGCAAAGATGTCGGTCAGGTCGACCAGGTGCATGCCATAGCGGGTATCGGGCTTATCGGAGCCATAGGTGTCCATGGCATCCCAGTAGTTCATGCGACGCAGCGGCGTGGGCATCTCGACACCCATGCGGCCGAAAGCATCGGCAAGAACCTCCTCGAGCGCGCTCATGACATCGTTCTGGTCCACGAAGGACATCTCGATATCGACCTGGGTGAACTCGGGCTGACGGTCGGCACGCAGGTCCTCGTCGCGGAAGCACTTGGCAACCTGGTAGTAGCGCTCGACGCCACCGACCATGAGCAGCTGCTTCAGGAGCTGCGGGGACTGCGGCAGGGCGTAGAAGTTACCCGGCTGAATACGGCTGGGAACGATGAAGTCGCGGGCGCCCTCGGGCGTGGACTTGAACAGGGAGGGCGTCTCGACCTCCATGAACTCACGGTTGTGCAGCGCCTCGCGAATGGCAAAGGTAAAGTCGGAGCGCAGCTTGAGGTTGGCCATCATCTCGGGACGGCGGAGGTCCAGATAGCGATAGCGCAGGCGGGTGTCCTCGCTGGTCTCGATGCCGTCCTCGATCTGGAACGGCGGGGTGACGGACGTGTTGAGAACCTCGGCGTGGTCGGTCAGGACCTCGATCTCGCCGGTCGCGAGCTTGGTGTTGGTGGTCTCCTCGCCACGAGCGCGCACGACGCCGTGGATCTTGATGGGCCACTCGGGACGCATGGTCTCGGCGATCTTAAAGGCGTCGCCGTCGGAGTGCTCGGGGTCGAAGGTGAGCTGCGTGATGCCCTCGCGGTCGCGAAGATCGCAGAAGATAAGGCCGCCGTGGTCGCGGCGACGGCTCACCCAACCGGTGAGGGTGACCTCTTCGCCCACGTTCTCGAAGCGAAGCTCGCCGCAGGTACGGGTGTGCATGGAATGCTCGTCAATGGGACGGGTCTGGCTCATACCAGTGATCCTCCTTTATGGATCTGTGCCGCCCCGTGTCGTTCCGGGCGGCGTCGTACAGATTTGCCCAGCCTGCGTAAACCGCGCAGCCAGACATGGCGTTCTATCTTATCGCACCTGTGTCGATGTGCCGCGGAAAAGTAGCTCCTGCCCAAAGACTTGACGGAGACGAAACAATTGACGCACCGCGGCACCCGCCCGCGCTCGTCACGTGCGACAATATGCCCCAATAAAACAGCACTTGGAAAGGCCCGTCATGACTGCACGCCTCATTGTTATGGATATCGACTCCACCCTCATCAACCAGGAGGTCATCGACCTGTTGGGCGAGGAAGCCGGCGTGGGCGAGCAAGTTGCGCGGATCACCGAACGCGCCATGCGCGGCGAGCTCGACTTTAAGCAGGCGCTCGAGGAACGCGTGGGGCTGCTTGCCGGCTTGGACGAGAGCGTGTTCGAGCGCACCTTTGAGCGCGTGACGTTTACCCCCGGCGCGCTGGAGCTTGTGCGCTCGGCGCACAGCAAGGGCTGGAAGGTCGGCGTGGTAAGCGGCGGCTTTCACGAGGTCGCCGATAAGATCGTGGCCGCCGCGGGCATCGACTTTTGCCTCGCTAACCGCCTGGAGGTCGTGGACGGCAAGCTCACCGGTAAGCTGGCGGCAGACATCGTGACCAAGGAGTCCAAGCTCATCCAGCTGCTGGATTGGGCGGTTGAGTGTGGCGTCGATATGGCACACACCGTGGCAATCGGCGACGGCGCCAACGA
>USKV01000268.1 GCA_900555355.1 uncultured Collinsella sp. | reverse complement strand
GGGATGAGAACTATGACTGAGACCGCTAAGAAAAAGCGCGGTATGCCTTCATCGTTCACCATTCTTCTTGCTCTGCTGGCAATTGTCGCAGTGATTACCGTTATCGTCTCCGGCACGTCCGGCGGCGCGGTTACTGCCGCCCGTCTGAGCGATTTCTGCACCGCCCCGATTAAGGGCTTCGCTGACGCTCTGCCCGTCTGCCTCTTCGTTATGATCCTGGGCGGCTTCCTCGGCATGATGACCGAGACCGGCGCCCTGGACAACGGCATCGCCGTTCTGGTGCAGAAGCTTAAGGGCAACGAGATTATGCTCATTCCCGTGCTGATGCTCATCTTCTCCCTCGGTGGTACCACCTATGGTATGTGCGAGGAGACCGTTCCCTTCTACGCCCTGCTCGCCGCTACCATGATGGCCGCTGGCTTCGACCCCATGGTCGGCGCCGCTACCGTCCTGCTCGGCGCTGGCTGCGGCTGCCTGGGCTCCACGGTTAACCCGTTCGCCGTCGGCGCTGCCGTCGACGCTCTGACCGGCGTTGGCATTGAGGTCAACCAGTCCATCATCATCGGCCTCGGTGCCGTCCTGTGGATTGTCACTACCGCTATGTCCATCTTCTTCGTGATGAGCTACGCCAAGAAGGTCAAGGCTGACAAGGGTTCCACCATCCTGTCGATGCAGGAGCTTAAGGACGCCGAAGAGGCTCACGGCAAGGCTGCTTCCGAGGTCCACAAGGAGGTCAAGCTCACTGGTCGTCAGAAGGGTGTTCTGATCGCCTTCGCCTTCACCTTCGTCGTCATGATCGTCGGCTTCATTCCGCTGGCCGACCTCAACGAGGGCGTCGCCAACTTCTTCGACGCTGGCGCTGTCTACGACGCCGACGGTAACGCCGTCGTCCAGGGCTGGTCTGCCCTGATCACCGGCCTGCCCATTGGCCAGTGGTACTTCGACGAGGCTTCCACCTGGTTCTTCCTCATGGCCGTCCTGATCGGTATCATCGGTGGCCTGTCCGAGAAGCAGATCGTTAACACCTTTATCACCGGCGCTGCCGACATGATGTCCGTTGTTCTCGTCATCGCCCTCGCCCGTGGTATCTCCGTCCTCATGGCTAACACCGGCCTCGACGTCTTCGTCCTCGACGCTGCCGCCAATGCCCTGGCTGGCCTGTCCGGCGTGATCTTCGCTCCCATGAGCTTCCTGGTCTACTTCGGCCTGTCCTTCCTGATCCCCTCGACCTCTGGTATGGCCACCGTCTCCATGCCCATCATGGGACCGCTGGCTGTTAAGCTCGGCTTCTCGCCCGAGGTCATGGTCATGATCTTCTCCGCCGCCATCGGTGTCGTGAACCTGTTCACCCCGACCTCCGGTGCCATCATGGGCGGTCTCGCCCTGGCCAAGATCGAGTGGACGACCTGGCTCAAGTTTGCCCTTAAGCTCATCGTCGCGCTCTCCGTCGTCTGCGCCATCATCCTGACCGTCGCTTGCGTGTTGCTCTAAGTACCCAACGGGTACCCCACGGAAACCTTGACGATCCTGTAGAGGATCACCTGGTCATCGTCTGTCCGGTGGGGTAAACCCACCGGTAGACTCCTACCTTTAGCCCCCTCCCGTTCCGTGCGCGGGAGGGGGCGCTCTTGTGTTCCGGCGTTTTACCAAACGCCGGAACCACTCGACGCTGCAAGCCCGCCAGAGCGGCAATCTGACGTTCAATCGTCGGGCATGGCCAAAAGGCCTATGCCCTCCTCTTTCACGTCACCTTGCTCGCTCTGGCGGGCTTTCGCTGACTTATGCTCCACCTGTGACGTTTCCATTATTGATACAAAGGCCAGGTTTGTTTGAACCAAAAAGGGGAAGTTGCGGTGGGCGTGTTTGGTTGGTGCCTGTTGATGGTCTGGGTATCGGGGAGGGCGGGCTCCGTTATAATCGCCTAGAACATTAAATGGAAACGGGACGGGAGCCATATATGCGCCAGGGTTTCGACAACGCGAAGTATATCGAGCTGCAGGCCGCTCATATTAAGGAGCGCATCTCGCAGTTTGGCGGCAAGCTCTATTTGGAGTTTGGCGGTAAGCTATTCGATGACTATCATGCGAGCCGCGTGCTACCGGGTTTTGAACCGGACAGCAAGTTCCGCATGCTCAAGAGCATCGCCGACGATGTCGAGGTTATCATCGCGATCAACGCGAACCACATCGAGAAAAACAAGGCTCGTGGTGACCTGGGCATTACCTATGACGAGGATGTGCTGCGCCTGGTTGACCTGTTCCGCGGCAACGGCTTTGCCGTCGCGGCTGTGGTCATCACCCAGTACGCTGGCCAGCCTGCTGCTGATGTGTTCCGCAACCGCCTGAACGCGCTCGGTATTCCCGCCAAGCTGCACTATCCCATCGAGGGGTATCCGCACGATGTCGATCTGATCGTGTCCGACGATGGCTACGGCAAGAACGAGTTTGTCGAGACCACGCGTCCGCTCGTCGTGGTCACCGCTCCCGGCCCCGGCTCAGGCAAGCTCGCCACTTGCCTCTCGCAGCTCTATCACGAGCACAAG
>USKV01000267.1 GCA_900555355.1 uncultured Collinsella sp. | reverse complement strand
CCCCATCACCAAAGGCGGCAAACCAGTCCTCGAGCGTCTCGCCTGCAACGCCCATCGCGGTTGTATCAACCATGGGCTGTAAGTACGGGCTCGCGACCTCGTCAATCATGCGCTTCGCATCGGAAACCGTCGTCACAAGGTTGCTCTCCTCGGGACGCAGGCTTTCCATCGTGAGCACCAGACCGTGCTCGCCGGCATACTCCGCCAGAATGGACAAGTGCTCGCGGCTGCGCTTCCAGGCTTCCTCGCGGTCCTCGTCCCAGTCGCCCCAGCCCGAGTTGATGGACATGCGGTCGCACCCAAGCACCTCAGCAAGCTCAATGCCGTGCTTAAAGTACGCCAGGCTGCGCTGCTCATGCAGCGGTTTGCGTGCGCAATACTGCCAAGGATAGACAACATTCTCGGGGCACAGAGTACGATACCTAAGCCCACGGTCTGCAGCCTTTTTCGCCAGGACCTCAGCCTCAAAGTAGCCCGTGTGGTCGAGCGTCACATGCGGCTCTGCGCACCACAGCTCAATGGACTCAAAGCCCAAGCGCTGCTGCACATCAAGGAAGTAATCGAGCGACCACATGATGTAGTGGATATTCATGCCCGCAATCTGTTCACGGTGCAGCGTCGGTTCAGACATCTTATGCCTCCTTATTTCGATCGAACACGATTTGTCCATCCGACATCGTCATATCAACCGCAAGATCGCGTGCGTCGCGATAATCGAGGTCGAACACATCCCGATCGAGCACGCAGATATCGGCAAGCTTGCCAACCTCAAGCGTACCCAGCTCGTCTTCGCGCATCAGATCGTACGCGCCCCCGGCAGTCCAAGCGCGCAAGAGCTCGACAAGCGTCAGCGTGTTGACCTCATTCACGGGCAGTCCGTCGGCGAAGAATCCGCCGCACGCGCTGTAGATTGACTCGCCCAGGCTCGGAATCAGCAGCGGCAGATCCGTGCCACAGCACACTGTGCATCCGGAATCTTCCATGCCGCGGCGATTCCAGCTGTGCAAAAGTCGCGTCTCACCAATTTGTCGACGCATCATCGACAGGCAATCCTCGCGCCGGTCCAGCGTTAGAATCTGCGGATAGACCTCGCAAATTCCACCTAACTTGCCAAACTCGACAAGATCGGTCGGGTCAGAGTTCTCGAGATCGGTAATCGCATGGCGGCGAAGCATCCGTCCATGCTCGTCTCGAGGCAGCGAGGCATAGAGCGCCACGGTGCGACGAACGGCGCCATCGCCCTGGCAATGCAAGGAATATCGGAAGCCGTCAGCATCAATTGCACGCAGCTCGTTCTCAATCAGATCCCACTCTGGCTCCTCGACGACCGTCTTGCCGGCAGCGCCCGCATCGGCCGAGTCCTCATAGGGGTCTATCATCTCGGCAAGCCCCACCCATACGCCGCGATCGGTCATACGGTTGAAGCCAGAAAAACGAACGAACGGTCCCCGGAAGCGCTCTCGCGCCTCGCGGGCATATGCCAGATTTGCACCGGCGCCCACCGGCTGCGACATCATAGAGACGCGAACCGTCAGCTCACCAGATTCCTCACGGCGAGCCATTTCGTCGGCAAAGCCGTAGTAGTCATCAAACGCCATTTCCTTGATGGCGGTAACGCCGCGCTCGTTAAGCATGCTCATGTAGTCCGAATACCCAGCACGCACCTCGGGCAGCGCGAGGAAATCGCTCATCATGCGCCAGATCTTCTCGGCATAGCACGCCTGGGGTGTGAAGCCGTATCGCGCACTGGCGGCAGCATTGAGAACACAGGTATCCGCGCCCGGTGTAAAGCAGACGACAGGGATATCGCCAAAACACTCGTCAAACACAGCTGCTGTATTTGCGTTCTCGGTATCCGATGCCAACGTTTCGGGTAGGTTGTGGCCAAAAGCCGCCGCGCAATCCGGATGATCTTCTTTCCATGCACGCAAGAGCGACACGGCCTCTTTGGCATCATCGATGCCGGACAGATCAGACCCCAACGTCCGCAGCGCCCAACCTGTATAGAAGGTATGCACATCGATCAGGCCAGGCATGACAGTGCGGTCGCCCAGGTCAACTACCTTGTCCGCCTGGGTCAAATACGAAGCTACCTCACACTTGGTGCCAACAGCCTCAATTCGATTGCCACGGACCGCTACGAAACCTTCAAACGGCAGGTCCCCCGTACCGGTAAAGACGCTCTTAGACGTCAGGACCGTCAAACGATCAGACATCACAACCACCTACACCGGAAGCATGCCAGAGATTGCCGTTACGATCAGGCCAAAGACGACCATGAAAATGAAGAACTTCCAAATGGTCTTCCACCATTGGCCAAACGAAATCTTAGCCACGGCAAGGCCGGCGACCGTCATACCCGCCACGGGTCTGATGGTGTTGATGGTCTGGTTGGCAAACTGGAGCGCGGTGACGGCCGCCTCGGGATTGAGGCCCATGAGCTCGGTCAGGGGGCCCATAACGGGCATGGTGAGCGCCGCCAAGCCAGAACTCGAGGGAACCAGCAAAGAGAGCAGGCCAAGGACGACATACATAAACGTGGTG
>USKV01000266.1 GCA_900555355.1 uncultured Collinsella sp. | reverse complement strand
AATGATAAACGTCCCCGGCCACAGGCGGGCATCATCGATCATATGATCAGCTAGGTAGATGAAATACGCCGTACTCCCCAACTGAACCATCATATCGCCGGGACGGAATACACCCGTCGAAATGGCCTCGGCACCAGAATCGCCCGTTCCCACTAAGACAGGTGTCCCTGCCGCGAGCCCCGTCGCCTCAGCCGCACGCCGCGTAATCACCCCGGCAATATCGGTAGCCGACATTACCTCCGCCATCTGGTCAGGCCGGCAGAAACGAGCACATTCCCGAGCATCAACCTTCCAGGTGTAGCGGTCGTATAGGGGAAGAAAATCCTCCGCCAAATAACGGTCCACCGTAAAACGCCCCGTCAACTTTGCGCATAGAAACGACGACGCCGTCAGGAACTTTGCGGCACGTTCGTGCACCTCGGGCATATTCTCCTTAAACCACAAGATCTTGGGAGCAATATCTGACGAACAGGGATCGTGCCCGAAAAGCTCGCGTGCGCGGTCTGACCCATATTCGGAAAGAAGCTCGTCAATCTGCGGCTTCGAACGTGCATCGACTCCATACAAAATCGCGGGCGCCAGCGCGTTGCAATCGGTATCGACCGGCACACAGTCGCAACCCAATGCGGAAAGGCCCACGCATCCGATCTGTGCCGCGTTAACCCCCGATCGCGCCACCAGCTCGCGCGACAAGCGGCAAAAATCGCCCCACCAAACTGCCTCCGCATCATGCTGGTACCATCCGTCACACGGGTTGTCCGTCTCATGTCCACAAGAGGCTTGGCAAACGATGTTGCATCGATCATCGATTAAAACGCCTTTAGAGGCGCTTGTCCCAATATCAATACCCAGATAGAGCGCCATAGGTGCCTACTCCCCTCGCGCCGTACGAGCGGCAGCCATAAAACGAGCTACCCGCTCAACATCAACCGGTGCATCCAGCTTTCCGTCGCGCTTTAAGCAGGTGCCGACAAACGCGCCATCGTAGTGAGCAAATACGTCAGCCACGGTATTTTCGCGACAACCGGTGCCACATACCACGGGTACTTCGCCAACACGCTCGCGGACTTCATCGGCAAGCTCGCCCGAAGCGCCACGACCGGCAGCCGAACCGCCGATGACCATTGCATCCGGAAGGCAATTAAAGAGAAGTGAATCGGCAATGTCCGCAGTCGTGCGGTCGTTGAGATAAACCTCCCCCTCGCTCGTGATGAAGTGAAAAAGCTTGAGGTCGTCCAAGCGCAGCGCCGCCTTGCGACGCATGGTGTGAGCGAAATCTCGGTTGATCAGCCCGAGATCACCGGCCCAGGCACCGCAAAAATTGCAGCGTGTGAACTGCGCGTCGACGGCAGCGCACAGCTCGATTGTGGCATCACCATCGTAAATAGCCTCAGCTCCCCAAGGGGTCGACAGATCATGGGATAGAGCCCCGATTACATAGCCCATCGATGCAAGGGTTGAGGGAGAAACGTGCTGCTCATAGGGCATCGAGAGCTCATTGGTAATCAAAATGCCATCGACACCGCCCTGCTGCAACGCCTCGAGATCGCGCTTGGCGGCTTCCGCGACCTGCGACACGCTTCCGCCCGGGTAATACAGTGGATCGCCCGGCAGAGGACGCAGGTGCAGCATTCCGATAACCGGCTTTTCGGTCTTGAACATCGAGGTTAGAAACGACATAACGTGCTCCTTCATAGAGTTATTGCAGGGACGTTACTCCCCCAGCACCTCGACGTACACTTTTCGCTTCTGCGGACCGTCAAACTCCGCAAGATAGATGTTCTGGGCACTTCCGCACACGATGTGGCCATCTTGGACGGGAAAGAAGCAACTGTTTCCACAAATCATGCTCTTGATATGCCCACAGGAGTTGTTGCCGGTGGCTCCATAGCTCGGCAGGAAGTGTGCATGCGCATAGGGGGCATCGAGTGGGGCGATGCGATCAAGCGTCTCCATAAGATCCGTCTCCACGCAGGGCAGCCCCTCGTTTACCACGATTCCACAGGTCGTATGCGACAAAATAATCGCTGCCAAGCCATTGGTCACCGAGCTGCGTTCGATGGCAGCGTGCACGTCTTCGGTAATATCGATGAACTGGTCCGGAGCAGTCGATAGATAGCTCAATGTCTCGAGCGTCACCATGTTTACTCATCCCCTTCAAGAAAACGCAGGGCATTACCCCAGTAGAGCCTTTCTCGCGCATCATCGCGCATGGGCACGGTATCGAGCGCCCGCTTGAGTTTGAATGCACGGAAGCGCGGCGTATTGCTGGCGAACATCACTTGGTGCGATAGCGCGCGCTCATACCACAGCGGCCCCATATCGACCGTGAAAAGACGCTGCATCATCTCCTCGGGCGAATCGATGTAAGTGATAGAGGTGTCCGTGTAGCAGTTGGGATACTTGAGCAGCATCGCCACGGTCTCGCGCACCCAGGGCCAGCCAAAGTGAGTCAAACTAAAGCGCACATTTGGATGCGTTGCGATTGTGTGCTCAAATGCAAGCGGGTTACTGCGCGAGAGCTCTGCGCCAGGCTCCCAAGACATACCGGC
>USKV01000265.1 GCA_900555355.1 uncultured Collinsella sp. | reverse complement strand
GTCGTGTTTTTAGTATCCCCGCAAATGGGGCCTCGCTCAACGACAGCGACGCAGGCCGACACTTCTTTTCGCACACGGCGGCCCGGCAGCCGCCCCCGCCTGACACTTTTTGATACCGCCGCCCTACACCACCACAATGGGGACAGGCACCTTTGTGGTGGCTTGGGCCCGTTTTGTCTCGATCTGTAACAGTTAAGCCGTCAAAACCGGGCCTGGTGTTACAGATCGAGATTGTTCGGTCTTCCCCCTGCAGTTTGTCTCGATCCGTAACAGGCTGAGACGATTTAGCCCGCTAGATGTTACAGATTGAGACGGAAGATTCTAGTCGCAGGCGATGTCGAGGTTCTTGCCGATGAGGCCTACGTAGCCGCCTTCGGCTGCCTTGGGGCTGTCAGCATGGCAGAGGACCCACTTGTCGGCCTTCCAGTAGCAGTAGCTGTCGCCGGCCGCAGGCATGTCGGCCGCGACCTCGGGGCGCGGGCCGTTGGTGCCGGCGGGCAGCGCCACCATCACCTGGAAGCCACCGTCGTCGACCATGCACGGCGTGTAGTGGAGCGTGGTGTTGAAAACCTCGACGACCGTACCCGCCGGCACGCGGAACGCCTTGACGCACGCGGTATCGAGCTTGCCGTCCTCGATCTCCCAGCGATGTGCCACGAGCAGGATAAAGTCGCGTGCACCCAAGTTGAACTCGCTCGCGCGGTGGTACTCCAGGCAGTTGAGACGCGTGTTGTGGCCGTTGCACCAGCCGAGCTGGAAGGGACGGCCACCAAACATGAGAAAGCCAAGCTTGTCGGCATCCTTGACGTCCTCAAGCTCCGGCGCACTTGCAACGTACTTGCTGCCCTCGGGAATGGGCGTGGCAGAGAGCGCCTCGAGCACGGGCGACGTAAGCTCGGACGGAACGTTATCCCAAACGTTGCCATAGGACTTGAACTCGGGATCGTTGACAGAGTAGATATGCATGTTCGCTCCTGTTCGTTTATGTGACAGTATGAACATTCTAGAACTATCTCGTTCCGTTTTGAGCACTCGGTATGAAAAAGCGCCCCCGCAAGAGTGGAAGCGCTTCTAGTACAAACGCTATTCCTGCGAGGGGCCTTATGCCTGCCGATAGTGCAGGTGCTTCTCGTCGATATCGGCCAGGTCGCGGTCGAGGTAACGGCGCGCGAGCCAGTTAGCCATGGGAAGGTTCTGGTCCAGGTAGTTGCCGCACTCCTCGGGAGCGGCACCGGGGACATCGCCCTCAAAGTCGGCGACAAACTCGAACAGCTCACGCACGAGCGGCAGAATCTCCTCGCTCGTCAGCTCACCAAACACGACGAGATAAAAGCCCGTGCGGCAGCCCATAGGGCCAAAGTAGACAATGCGGCTCGACCACTCGACATGATTGCGCAGAAACGTGGCGCCCAGGTGCTCGATGGTGTGGCACTCAGCCGTGTTCATGACCGGCTCCTTGTTGGGCGTGGTCAGGCGCAGGTCAAACGTGGTGACGGCAGCACCGGTCGCCGGATCGCGGTCGATGCGGCTCACATACACGCCGGGCTCAAGCAGCAGATGGTCAACGGAAAAGCTCGCAATGCGCTCCATGGCAGATCCTCTCGGTAGTCAATTTGGGACGGGGCTCTTTTAGCTGGTTCGAATGGTCGCACCAATCATACCAGTCAAAAAAGCCCCGTCCCAAATGAGCTACCTGGGACGGGGATCAATGAGTTTTTAATCCCCGTCCCGGAAAAATCATGCTAGGCAGTGTATGCAATTGTTGATTTGACAGCGTGGCGCCAGCCGGCGATCTTTTTGGCACGTTCGTCGGCGGTCATGGCAGGCTCCACGATGCCGCGGGCCCCATAGACGTCGACGACATCGCGCGTGTACATGCCCAGCGCAATGCCGCAGGCCCAAGCCGCACCCAGGCCGCTCATCTCGTCGTTGCTCGCGATGCGAATGGGCGAACCAACCAGGTCGCTCTCAAACTGCATCAGGTACGCGTCGCGCGTGGGACCGCCATCGACACGAAGCTCGGCCAGCGCCGCACCCGAATCCTCGACCATCGCATCGATCACGTCGAAGATCTGATAGGCGATCGACTCGTCGGCGGCCTTCACGAACTCCGCGCGACCCGTGGTGCGCGTCATGCCAAAGACGCAGCCCTCGGCGTCACTCGCCCAGTGCGGCGCGCCCAAACCGGTAAACGCCGGCACAAAGTAGACGCGGCTCGCCGGATTGGCGGCGTAGCACAGGTCGGTAACCTCCTCGGGGTTATTGATGAGCTCCAGATCATCGCGCAGCCACGTCTTGACGGCGCCGGCGTAGCTCACGTTGCCCTCGAGCACGTACTCGGTCACGCCGTCCATACGCCATGCGAGCGAGCTCGAAAGCCCGTGCGAGCTGGCGACGAACTCGTCGCCGACGTTCATCATGACCGAGCTGCCGGTGCCATAGGTCGCCTTGGCCATACCGCGGCTGTGGCAACCCTGCGCGAACAAGGCCGCATGGCTGTCGCCGAGCACGCCGTGAATGGGCACGGGTGCCGGCAAAAAGCCGCCCAGATCCGTCGTGCCGAACAGGCCATCCGAATCGGTCACCTGCGGC
>USKV01000264.1 GCA_900555355.1 uncultured Collinsella sp. | reverse complement strand
CCTTGTCCGTGGGAGCCAGCGGCGAGCCGTCGCGATCGTAGAAATAACCGCTCTTGACCAAGATCGGCAAGCCCTGACGCGTCTGCTGCCCCAACGCATAGGTCGCGCGCTTCATAAAGTCGGCGTCGATGACAGTCTCATCGTCATCCAAAAAGATAACCGCGTCATGCCCCAGCACAGCGGCACAGGCTAGCCCCATATTGCGGATGGCACCGTAGCCTCGCAGGCTCACGCACTCGCCCGAACCCTTGGGCGCGATCTGAGCAACCCGGTCTGCGATATGCGAGGCCTGGGTGTTGGTGACAACGGTGACCTTGAGCGTGGGATGCGCGTCGACAATCTCGTGCACGCGCAGCGACACATCGGCTGTAGCAGAAACGGGACAGACCACCAAAAGGATGATGCGCGGGATGTCGCGCACCTGCTCAAGCGAGGCCAGGCAGCGGTCGAGTTCGGGATTGTCGGCGTTGAGTCGTGTCGAATGGTCATAGGTGCCAGGGGCGTTTGCGCGAGCGTCATCGCCCGCCCAATACGTTGGAATCACGACCGTGGCGTTCATGCCTTACCCTCCCTGCAACACAAAAACGGGACGCCGCCAAACACAGGCGACGCCCCGCGACCTAGCTGATTCCATCATACCCACTTGGGCTAAACATTGTTCGGAAGTCAGAATGATTTATGCGGCTACTTCCAAAAGAGTGCTGCGGATAGGCACAATTGCCGTACTGAGCCCAGTTGTCTTACGCCGCCGTCTGAGCCATGCGGGACAGACGGACCAGCAGCACAAAGCCAAGCACCAGCAGCACGCCGATGGAAAGGACGCCCAGCGACGGGTTGCCGGTCAGCGAGGTGACGACCGACACCAGGAAGGTGCCCATCACGCTTGCGTAGCGGCCAAAGATATCAAAGAAGCCGTAGTACTCGTTGGACTTTTCCTTGGGGATGATGCGGCCAAAATAGCTGCGGCTGAGCGCCTGAACGCCACCCTGGAACAAGCCGACCAAAATGGCGAGCACCCAGAACTCAAAGGCAGTCTTTAAGAAAAACGCGGCAAAGAGCACGATGCCCATGTAGGCGGCGACGGCCACCATGATCATGTTGAGCGTGCCCACGCGACCGGCGAGCTTGCCATAGATAATGGCGGACGGGAAAGCGACGAACTGCGTAACGAGCAGTGCCAGCACCAGCTGGGTCGAATCGATGCCCAAAGCCGAGCCGTAGCTGGTTGCCATGGAGATGACTGTATGGACACCATCGATGTAGAAGAAGAACGCGATCATGTAGACCAGCACGGGCTTGTTGTGGGCGATCTCGCGCATGGTGTGTCCGACCTCGGAGAACACGCCGCCCACGATGTGGCCGATGGTGTCCTGGGGACCGCGCTCGCGACCGTACTTTTGCTTATAGGTGCGAATGAGCGGCAGGGTAAAGATGAGCCACCAAGCGCCGGTGATGACAAACGACAGACGCGTTGCCAGCATGGTGGGGACGCCAAGAGCGGGGCCACCCATGATAAGCGCCAGGCAGATGATGAACGGCACGGTGGAACCGATGTAGCCCCAGGCATAGCCCGAGCTGGACACGGCGTCCATGCGCTCGTCGGTGGTAATGTCGGGCAGCATGGCGTCGTAGAACGTCATAGAGGAGTTAAGGCCGATAGTGCACAGCACGTACACGGTCAAAAATGCCATGGCGGACATGGGGATAGCCTGCGCCAGGCAAAGAACCAGGCCCGTGAGGAAGAAGCCCAAGAAGAACTTGATCTTGTTGCCGGCATAATCGGCAAGCGCGCCCAGAATGGGCATGAGCATGGCAATGACCAACGAGGCGATCGTCTGCGCGTTGCCCCAAGCGACCACCAGGTCTGCCGAAGAAGCACCGGTATTGATGGCGTTAAAGTAGATGGGCACCACCGAGGTATTGAGCAGCACGAGGGCCGAGTTGCCCACATCGTACATAACCCAGTTACGCTCGAGCTTGGTGTATTTCATGGACAGGGCCCCTTCGTATTCGCCCGATATGCAGTTAGTTCATCGTACCCCAATTGTCCAGAAGCGCCGGTAAGGATTCGGCAAAGGGACAGGAGCGGTCATACGGACACGCGGGGCGAAACGCCATCCCATCAACGCAGTTGCGGTGAAATAGTTCCCGCTTAGCCCTCCGGGGGCTTCATTCAGGAACTATTCCACCGCAACTTATTGGAGAGTATGGGCGAGGCAGCTTGCTACTCCTCGCGGTCGAACTCTTCGTCGGCGCCGAGCACGCGACCGCTGTAATTGACGTGGTTGGTCACGGCTTCCATATCGCCGGTCTCGATAAAGCGGGCGACGGTGAGCTCGTAATCGAGCAGTGCGCGGTCAAAGACCTCGGGGAAGCTCTCGGTCGAGACTTCATCGGTAAAGGGGCTCTTCCATGCCAAGTGGCCCAGATTTCCGGTACGCTCGGGCAGCTCGGTCGTCACGCGGTGCGCAAGGCCGTCGAGCAGCGAATAATCGTGCACCAAGCCCTCGAGCAGGGCAATCGCGCGCGTCTTGGCCGAACCGGCGGGTTCGATAGTGCGGTAGAGCAGCTGCATGTCGGCTACGGCGCCGCCGTACTCTCCCGCCGGG
>USKV01000263.1 GCA_900555355.1 uncultured Collinsella sp. | reverse complement strand
CTTCCGATCTGCCTAATACTCGAACCATTGACATCCCAACATACCAAACGGCTGTCGTGCGCAACTGCTCCCCTACGCTCGCAGGTATCAAGCCGGCTTCGCTCTTTACCTATCCCGGCGTTTACGCCAACCAAAACGGAAAACTCGGCGTCATTCAAATCGAAGAGCGACGCTCTCGCCTGCTTGCCGTCATAGCCCAATGCAACCGCGAGCTCCAGCCGCTCGGGATCCACATGAGCGTTTTGGTCTGGCGCCCCTGCGGAGCGCTCATCTATGTGTATCGCGCTGCGGACCTTATGCGATATCTCTCCGACCCCCGCGCCGCGACGGCGCTTGTCGCCGAAGGCTACGGTGTCCACAACCTACCCGCATCCCTGGTGCATCTCGCCGCGCGCATCACGCTGGCAAGCAGCAATGCCGCAGAAAGCGCCTATGACGGCAGTGTTTGCGCACTCGCGCGAAATAGGCACTGCGATACGGGGTGCATGTGCGAGTTCCCCCACGAAATTGGCTATTTTTTGGGCTATCCCTACGAAGATGTCCATCAGTTTATCGTCCAGCACGGCGAAAACTATAAGGTCATTGGCGCCTGGAAGGTATACACGAACGTCGAACAGGCGCTCACGACCTTTGACTCCTATCGCGCATGCACGCAATACCTTACCTATATCTATCAACAGGGCTGCACCCTGGGACAACTTGTCCAGGCAACCCGATAGAGCATACAAAACGCGGCCGCACGCCGCACAACCGAAAGGAAAACATATGAGCAAGATCGCAGTCGTCTACTGGAGCGGTACAGGCAACACCGAGGCCATGGCAAACCTCGTTGCCGAAGGTGCAACCGATGCCGGCGCCGAGGCAGAAGTCATCTCCTGCGCCGATTTCTCCGCAGACAAGGCCGCCAGCTATGACGCCATTGCCTTCGGCTGCCCCGCCATGGGTTCCGAGAAGCTTGAGTATGACGAGTTCCAGCCTATGTGGGACGAGGTCAAGGAGTCCCTCGGCGACAAGAAGGTCGTCCTCTTTGGCTCCTACTCGTGGGCCGAGGGCGAGTGGATGGACAACTGGAAGGCCGATGCCGACGAGGCGGGCGTCAACGTCGTCGATTCCGTCATTTGCTACGATGCGCCCGATGATGAGGGCGAGGCGGCCTGCAAGGCCCTGGGAGCGGAGCTGGCATAAACCACCCATTGACACGACAGATGCAACGCAAACGGGCTCCGGGTCGTCTTAACCCGGAGCCCGTTCATCTATAAAGCCACGACACGAACGGCACAACTCACCCGCGTATCAAACGACGGACGTTACAGGCGTCGAGTCGCTATGCGCTCTTACGGGAGCGCACAAACCACGCACCAATAGCCGCAAGGCACACGATACCGACAACAACACCGGTAACAGCGACCGGGTTAACGCCGCCTCGCCCATCCAAAGCACCCTTGCGTGATGCGGCAGCAGCGGACGTCGTTTTCGAACCGGAAGACTCGTCGGAGCCGGACTTCTTATCGGACTCGCCCTTGTTGGCATCCACATTCTGCGAAGCAACAACTTCCTGCATTCCAGAACCGCCCTGCTTATCGCCGGAGCCATCGCCCCTCTGCGAACCGGTCGGCATGACCGCGGGCGTCGGATTCTTCGTCGGGACCGTAGGAACGGGTACCTCGGGCGTCACGGGTTTTATCGAGCCGCCCGGTTCGACGACACCGGCTTTTACGCCACCGATCTTGGACCAGGTCACACCGGACCCCGCGGACTTATAGGCCGAAAGGGCTCGTAAGGCCTGTACAGTCGCAAGCGCGTTGGCATTGCCGGGCTTACCGTCGGATCCCATGGTATGAGCGTAGCCCTTGCCGTCGGCAACCTCGTAGGCGCAGATTGCAGAAATCAGGCTATTCGTACCCATTGCAAAACCGTTCTTGGTATTTACGGGATCCTTGCCAAGAGCCACAAGAGCGAGCAGCACCTGGGCATTCGACTCAACGGACCCAAAATCGCAAAGGCCGTTCATCTGACCCCTCAGGAAGCCGAGCGCATTGTCGACAGCAGATGCAACAGAAGGTTGGCCATTCGAGGCCGGGGCGACGGCGCACGCGTCATCATCGACATAGGGTGCAAGCGCCTGAAGTGCCATAGCGGTCATATCGACGTTGCTCGCACCGCCCGCATCGATGGTAAAACCGCCGTCGGGATTCTGGAACGAAAGCAGTGCGCAAACAAGCTGAGCACGTGTCCAAGAAGAGCCGGACGCACGCAGCACCTCATTCGAAATACCCGCCTCGTCAAGGGCGATCAGCGCATAGACCACGTTGTTCGCCGAAGCCACAAGATCTTCGTGAGAGCAAATGTCAGCAATGAGATTCACGCCATCGAAAGAGGTGATATCCTCGCCAAGCGCGGTTAGCGCAAGGGCAACTCGCTCGCAATCAGTCACCTTGGCGGTGTTGCCCGACCACTCGGCCTTATGAACGGTAAGGGACTTCTTGTAATTCGCGATAAGTGCGTCGTCAATCTTGCGCCCCGACGTTGCGAAGGCGTAAATCTCCCATTCTTGACCATAGGTGTACGCATCGATCGTACGGTTGACGTCAAAGTACTTGGCAGCGGAAAGGGTGCCTTCGTCGGCCTTTGCCTCGT
>USKV01000262.1 GCA_900555355.1 uncultured Collinsella sp. | reverse complement strand
GAGCCAGCAAGCGCGCAAGCAGCGCCCTGCGCCACCAACCCGCGCAGTGCGGTATCGACCTCGCCGACGCCAAGATCCAAAGCCGCGGCAACATTAACCGCCGCAACCGGCAGCGCTTGCAGCGCCAGCCAAGCGCCCACACCGCCCGCAATATCTCCGGCCTCAAGCGCCGCGTACAGCACGCGCTCCCCCTCAGTAAGTTCGCGCGAGCGACGGCAGCGCGAAAGCAGCACGCGCCCGCCGCCAACAAGCATCACGGGCGAATAGGACAGCACCACGGCATGGTCGCCGGCGCGCAGCGGCAGCGGTTCCTCCAAGCGTACCTGCACCACTCGCGTCTCGCCCACCGCCATGGGGGCCTCGCCCTCCATGAGCATGATACGACCGACGACTTCGGCCGTACCCGCCATCACGTGAACACGCGCACCCGACTCGAGCACACGCGGCTTGGCTCCCTCGCGACCCAAATACGTAAATGCCATCATAAAGCGCAGCGTCTGGCCAAAGCGACCCTCCACGCCGAGCATCTCACCGCGATCGAGCGCAGCGACGCCATCGCCCACCAGGTTGAGCGCCACACGCTGACCGGGCAGCGCCTGCTGCGTGTCGCCATGCACTTGGATCCCGCGTACGCGGCAGGCCGTTCGCGACGGCAGCGCGACGAGCTCATCGCCCACCGCAACCGGCGCATCGTGCAGCGTTCCCGTCACGACGGTGCCGGCGCCCTTGATCGTAAAGCAGCGGTCAATCGGCAAGCGCGGCGCGGCATCGGTGCGCTCGGTGCGGTCGCGACAGGAATCCCAGCAGGTACCAACCTGCTCGTCGAGCGCAGCCAGCAGCGCGCCAATTCCCTCGCCGGTCTTGGACGACACGGGGACAATCGACGCGCCCGCAAACACGGTGTCCGACAAAAAATCATCGACGTCGAGCTCGGCAAGCTCAATCATTTCGTTATCGGCCAGGTCGCACATCGTCAGCGCGACCACCATGTGTGTGACGCCCAGCAGCTCCAGCACATGCACGTGCTCGCGGGTCTGTGGCATCACGCCCTCGACGGCAGAGACCACCAGCACGGCCACGTCGATGCCCGTCGCACCCTGTACCATGGCACGCAGGTAATGGGCATGACCGGGCACATCGACCAGGCCGACGATCTTGCCGCTCGGCAGCGCCAGCTCGCCAAAGCCCAGCTCCACCGTCATGCCGCGGCGACGCTCGACCTCCAGACGGTCGGGATTCTTGCCGGTCAGCGCCTCGATCAGTGCCGACTTACCGTGGTCGACGTGGCCCGCCGTGCCAACGATAACGGGACACTCCACCAGCGCCTGAACCTCACTCATCGAGCAATCGCCTTCTCAACGCACGCGGCAAGCGTCGACGCCGCCGTCTCGATATCGCGGTCGCCCACGAGCGTACGGACGTCAAACAAAATGCGATCGTGCGAGGTTCGCGTGACGACCGGCGTATCGAAGTCTTGGACGAGCGAGCGCTTGAGCGCGTCGACGGACAGGCGCCCGTCGACCGGGCAGACGGCCACGCACATCGTGGGCAGCTCCACGGTAGGCAGCGAGCCACCGCCGGGAGTCGACGATTCCTCGACGATCTCCACCTGAACGGCGCACGGGCAACCGGCCTTATCGAGCCCAGCGACCATACGATCGCGCAGTTTGCGGGCACGACGCTCCAGATGAGCCTGCGGAAGCGTGAGCATGCTGAGCACCGGAATATCGCGATGGGCAACATCGGCGCCGTCCATGTAGATACGCAGCGTGGCCTCGAGCGCCGAGAGAGCCAACTTACCCGGGCGCAGGGCGCGCATAAGCGGATGCGACCCACAGGCCTGGACCAGGTCACGACGACCCATGATAATGCCCGCCTGTGCAGCACCGAGCAGTTTATCGCCCGAGCACGACACCAGATCGAGCCCCGCCGAAACCGAAGCCGGCGTGGTTTCTTCGCCGCCGCGCACCAAGATGTCGTCGGGCAACAGCGCGCCCGAGCCCTGGTCCTCGTAGAACAGCAGGCCATGCTTATGGGCCAGTGCGGCGAGCTCCCTTGAGCCCACCTCCTCGTGAAAACCCTCGATGCGATAGTTGGAAGGATGGACCTTAAGGATCATCGCCGTATCGGGCGTGATGGCTTGCTCATAATCTGCCAGGTGCGTGCGGTTGGTGGCTCCGACTTCGACGAGCTTGGCGCCCGAAGCCGCCATGACGTCGGGAATACGGAAACTGCCACCGATCTCGACAAGCTCGCCGCGGCTCACGATGACCTCTTTGCCCGCGGCATGGGTGGCAAGCACCAGCAGCACCGCGGCGGCATTGTTGTTGACGACCAGCGCATCCTCGGCACCGGTGAGTGAGCGGATCAGCTGCGCGGCATGCTCCTTGCGAGACCCGCGCGAGCAGGTGTCGACGCTGTACTCGAGCGTGCTGTAGCCGCGCGCGACCTCGGCCACGGCCTTGGCGGCCGACTCCGCGAGCGGGGCGCGGCCCAAGTTGGTATGGATGACCACGCCTGTGGCGTTAACGGCAGGGCGCAGGCTCGGCAGTGCAGAGCGATGTGCGCGAAATTCAATGGCCGAGGCCAGCTCGCGCTTGGAACGCGGGGCGGCGCCGGCGCGAATGGCGGCTCGCTCCTCGTCGAGCTCGGCCGTGACG
>USKV01000261.1 GCA_900555355.1 uncultured Collinsella sp. | reverse complement strand
TGTATACCAAGGCAACCTGCCTATAATGATGCAAGTCAAAAACGCCGAGCGCATCGCACGCACTTGCATCAGGCATCCGAGAGGAGAAAACATACCCATGAAGGCACTCTACAATGACGGCTCGGTGGCCGAGCTCCCGCAGGACGAGGTCACGCACGTCATCCGCCACTCCGCTGCGCACATCATGGCGCAGGCCATCAAGCGTCTCTATCCCGAGGCCGACTTTGCCTACGGCCCCGCGACCGACAACGGTTTTTACTACGACGTCGACCTGCCCGAGGGCGTCAAGATCAGCGAGGACGACTTCCCCGCGATCGAGGCCGAGATGAAGAAGATCGTCAAGGAGAACCTCAAGTTCACCGTGTACGAGAAGCCCCGCGCCGAGGCCATCGCCCTTATGGAGGAGCGCGGCGAGAAGTACAAGGTCGAGCACATCGGCGACCTGGACGACGACGCCCGCATCACCTTCTACCAGCAGGGCGACTACATCGACATGTGCGTCGGCCCCCACATCTGCTACACCAAGGCCCTCAAGGCCTTTAAGCTCACCGGCGTCTCGGGCGCCTACTGGAAGGGCGACAAGGACAACAAGATGCTCACCCGCATCAACGGCGTCGCCTTTGCCACCAAGGAAGAGCTCGACGAGCACATGCACATGCTGGAGGAGGCCAAGAAGCGCGACCACCGCAAGATCGGCCGCGAGATGGACCTCTTTATGATGCGCGACGAGGCCCCCGGCTTCCCGTTCTTCCTGCCCAACGGCATGATCCTTAAGAACACGCTGCTGGACTACTGGCGCGAGATTCACCACAAGGCCGGTTACGTGGAGATTTCCACGCCGCTCATTATGAACAAGCAGCTGTGGAAGACCTCGGGCCACTGGGACCACTACAAGGACAACATGTACTCCACCGTCATCGACGACGAAGAGTACTGCATTAAGCCCATGAACTGCCCGGGCGGCGTGCTGGTGTACGCCTCCAAGCCGCACTCCTATCGCGAGCTGCCCATTCGCGCCGGCGAGATTGGCCTGGTGCACCGCCACGAGCTGCGCGGCGCCCTGCACGGCCTGTTCCGCGTGCGCTGCTTTAACCAGGACGACGCCCATCTGTTTGTGCGTCCCGACCAGCTGACCGACGAGATCGTGGGTGTGGTCAACCTCATCGACTCCGTGTACCAGAAGTTTGGCTTTAAGTATCACGTTGAGCTTTCCACCCGCCCCGAGGATTCCATGGGTTCGGACGAGGACTGGGCGCGCGCCGAGGAGGGCCTGCGCACCGCTCTGGAGCAGCTGCACATGGACTACGAAGTCAACGAGGGCGACGGCGCCTTCTACGGCCCCAAGATCGACTTCCATCTGGAGGACTCGCTCGGCCGTACCTGGCAGTGCGGTACCGTGCAGCTCGACTTCCAGATGCCGCTCAACTTTGACCTGGAGTACGTGGACGCCGACGGCACCAAGAAGCGCCCCATCATGCTGCATCGCGTGTGCTTTGGCTCCATCGAGCGCTTCATCGGTATTCTGATTGAGCACTTTGCGGGCAAGTTCCCCACCTGGCTGGCTCCCGTGCAGGTCAAGGCACTTCCGGTTTCCGAGAAGAGCCGCGACTACGCTCACGAGGTGTGCGCCAAGCTGGAAGAGGCTGGCATTCGCGTGGTCTGCGACGACCGCGACGAGAAGATCGGCTACAAGATCCGCGAGGCTCGCTCCATCGATCGCGTGCCCTACATGCTCATCCTGGGCGAGAAGGAGGTCGAGGCCGGCAACATCTCCGTCCGCGATCGTTCCAACGAGACCGTTCAGATGAGCGTTGACGAGTTTGTGGCCAAGGTGCTCGAGGAGATCAAGACTCGCGCCTAGCACAAACAATACAAGAATTAACAAAGGCGATCGTCCTCGCGGGCGGTCGCCTTTTTTGTTGTCTATAGAAGAAAAGCCGCTGGTTAGAGCGGCTTTTTTGTTGTGCAAAAAGGTACAGGTTTTTGTAGAGGCGTATGGAGATGCACCCATTCGCGGCACATTTTGTGCAATCTGGGAAAACGCGAGCAGTTTGCTCGTATAATGAAGCCCGTCGAAAGATACAAAAACCTGTACTTTTGCGACTGCGCCTAGCTGCGAGCGAGAAGCCTGTTCTTAACGCCCCTACATCCGCGTGTGTCGCGGATGCAAGAAAAGGGGGCGAGAGATGGAACAGACAATGCGGCGCCAAGAGCAGCTGCCCGGTGCCTTTAGTGGCACTACTACCAACAGCCAGCACGGCCGCGTCCGCTGGTATCTGGTCCACACCCCCAACGGTAAAGAGCGCGAGACCTGCGAAAAGGTCCGCCGCATTATCCCGCACGAGCTGATGCAGGACGCTTTTGTGATGCAAAAGGAGTTCTGGTTTAAGCGGGACGGCGCATGGTCGCTCCAAACCAAACCCATGTACAAGGAATATTTCTTCGTTGCCACGCACGATGCCGCAGCGCTCGATAGGGCTTTGGCACAACTGAGCTTTGGCTGCCGCATTGCCGGCAGCAGGGAGCGGGCCTATGCGCCTATGCCGGACGATGCGCAGGAGTGGTACCGCAGCGTGCTGGACGACGACGGAGTGGTGCGCAACAGCGTGGCGCGCATAGAAGATGGCGTGCTGCACATAGAGCAGGGTCCACTTGTGGGGCAAGAGGC